>NZ_JACHIF010000012.1 GCF_014203045.1 Prosthecobacter dejongeii | reverse complement strand
ACCCGTTCCCATTCCGAACACGGAAGTGAAACGCTGTTGCGCCGATGATAGTTGGGCGATAGGCCCTGCGAAAGTAGGTCGCCGCCAGTTTATAACCCCTCCTCTTCAGCAATGATCAGGAGGGGTTTTTTTTGCTATTCTTTAATTGCAGACTCAATAGATATACTTTATCGGGATTTCATCATGTTGCCTGAAGAACTTCAATCCATCAATCAACGGCTCCAGAGTGCCAGCCCTCTGGAAATCATTCGTTGGGCCATCGATCAAGCTCCCGAATCCGCCCTTGTGACGACAAACTTCCGTCCCTACGAGGCGGTCATTTTGCATCTGGCGACTCAGGTCCAGCCGGGTATTCCAGCGTTGTGGATTGATCACGGCACGAATCTCCCTGAAACCTATGTTTTTGCAGAAAAGACGCGTGAAAAACTGAGCCTCAACCTGCTGCCTTACCTGCCTAAGATGACAGCTGCTCATTGGCTCGCACTCAACGGAGGCCAAGTACCGATGCCGGATGAAGTGGAACGTGTGGAATCCTTCAGTCGCATCATGAAATTGGAGCCTTTTGAGCGTGGCATGCGCGAGCTGGCACCGAAGGTCTGGATCACCGCACTTCGTAAAGAGCAAAATCCGCAACGCGCGGCCACGCTCCATCCGGTGATGTGGGATGCAAAGTTTCAGTGTCTCAAGATCAACCCAATCCTGGAATGGACGCCGGTGGAGATGGATGCCTACCTCGCCGAGCACGATCTACCCAACGAGCGCACCTATTACGATCCTGCCAAGGGCGACGAGAAGCATGAGTGCGGTCTGCACGCCAAATTGGTCACCGATAAACAGTAATTTTCATCCCGATTCTCCCGAGCGAATGTCCTCTATCACACATCTTCAGTTCTTAGAAAGCGAAGCGATCTACATCCTTCGTGAAACCGCTGCCCAGTTCCAGAAACCTGCCCTGCTTTTCTCAGGCGGGAAAGACTCGATTGTGATGGCTTGGTTGGCTCGCAAAGCCTTCTATCCTTCCAAATTGCCGTTTTCTCTACTGCATGTGGATACGGGGCATAATTTCCCTGAAGCCATGACTTACCGGGATTGGTTCGTCGAAGAAATCGGTGCTAAGCTCGTGGTGGGCAGCGTGCAGAAGAGCATTGATGAAGGGCGTTCCCAGGAAGAAAAGGGCATCAATGCCAGCCGTAACAAACTGCAGACGGTCACTCTCCTGGACACCATTGAGGAAAACCAGTTTGATGCCTGCTTGGGTGGCGGTCGCCGTGATGAAGAGAAAGCTCGTGCGAAAGAGCGCTTCTTCAGTCATCGCGATGAATTCGGCCAGTGGGATCCTAAAAACCAGCGTCCAGAGCTTTGGAACATTTTTAATGGACGGAAGCATTTCGGCGAGCACTTCCGCGTCTTCCCGCTCAGCAACTGGACCGAGATGGACATCTGGCAGTACATCCGCCAAGAAAACATCCCGCTGCCAAGCCTCTACTTCAGCCACAAGCGCAAGATCATTGAGCGCCACGGCCAGCTTCTGGACACGGAAACAGGCTTCATCCCACTCCTGGACGAAGAAAAACCTCGCGTGAAAGAAATGGTCATCCGCTTCCGCACGGTGGGGGATGCGACTTGCACGGGCGCCGTGGAAAGCACAGCCAGCACGATTGATGACATCGTCGCTGAAGTTGCCGCAGCTCGCCAAACCGAACGTGGCACGCGTGCCGATGACAAGCGTTCTGAGACCGCCATGGAAGACCGCAAAAAAGAAGGTTACTTTTGATTCATCACGAGAGCCCTCTGCCACCAAATTTCATCCCTTTCTGACTCCATGGACGTTCTCGTCAATCCCACTGAATCTTCTCTTCTTCGTTTCACCACCGCTGGTTCGGTGGATGATGGCAAAAGCACACTTATCGGCCGTCTTCTTTACGATTCTAAATCCATTTTTGAGGACCAACTGCTCGCGGTGGAGGAATCTTCCAAGCGCCGTGGTGATGGCCATGTAAACCTGGCGCTTTTGACCGATGGCCTCCGCGCGGAGCGTGAGCAAGGCATCACCATTGATGTGGCTTACCGCTACTTCGCCACGCCGAAGCGCAAGTTCATCATCGCGGATACTCCGGGTCACATCCAATACACGCGCAACATGGTCACCGGGGCTTCCACGGCTGACCTTGCGATCATCCTCATTGATGCTCGTTTGGGTGTCATCGAGCAGACCATGCGCCACACCTACCTCGCTAGCTTGCTGCGGATTGGGCATGTGGTGTTGGCGGTGAACAAGATGGACTTGGTGGACTTTGATCAGGCGGTTTATAACAAGATTGTCAGCGACTACATGGCCTTCGCCGGCGGTTTGGAAAACTTGCCGAAGATCTGCCCCATCCCGATGAGCGCCTTGAATGGTGACAATGTGGTGGAGCGTTCCGTCAATACCCCTTGGTATACGGGCCCGAGCTTGCTGGAGCATTTAGAGACCGTGCAGGTGCATGCCGAAACGGCTGCAGATGCGGCTCGTTTCCCTGTCCAGTGGGTGATTCGTCCCATCTCGGATGCGGCCGATGCTCGCTTGGGAAACCTTCATGACTATCGTGGTTTCGCCGGCCGTATGGCTAGCGGCACCTTCCGCGTGGGTGATGAAGTCATCGCGTACCCGTCCGCGATGAAGTCCACCATCACCGGTATCCATACCTTTGAAGGCCCACAGGAAGAAGCGATTCCTCAGCTCAGCTACAGCCTGACGCTGGCCGATGAAATTGATACGAGCCGCGGCGGCATGATCGTGAAGGCCAGTGAGCCGGTCGAGACTAACCAAGAGTTCGACGCGATGATCTGCTGGTTTGCTGACAAAAAGACCCTGAAGCCACGTGGCCGCTTTCACCTCCGCCACACGACCAATGAGGTCCGTGCGGTGGTGACGGATGTGCTTTACAAAGTGAACATCAGCACGCTGGAGAAATCTCAGGAGAGCAAGGAGTTCGGTCTCAATGACATCGGCTCCATCCGCTTGCGTGTATCTGCGCCGATCTTCTTTGATTCCTACACCAAGAACCGAACGACGGGTAGCTTTGTGCTGGTGGATGAGCAGACGAACAACACCGTGGCCGCCGGGATGATCCTGCGTCCTGTGGTGGATGCTCAGGATGAAGATGCAGAAGTAGCGATCTAAAGAGAGCTCTTTCGACAATGATATTTAAAGAGGCGCGGGAATTTCCCGCGCCTTTTTTGGAGGAATGATTGGGTCGGACTTCCGTGGCGAGTCGGGTGTGGTTGATGAGGTGAAGCGACTGAGGCAAGAGCCTTTGTTCGTATCCTTCTTTTTGTTAGACTCGGTGTTTTTCCTTGAATTGGTAGCTGGGTGAGGAGGCGAGGCTTCCCAGAAAGACGGGTAATCCGGCGGTAGGGTGCTAGAGCTTCCGGGATGACTTACCGCCGGACACACCCGTCCTACAAATGAGGGGGGGGAGCGAACGATGTCCGTTTTGTTCGGCTAATTTTCGACGGTGGCGGCGCTGGTAAACATGACGGCGTGTTTATCGTAAACCGTCTTAGCGCCCACGAGATCTGCCAGGTATTGAATGGCATCGGTGAGGGGAAGATTGCGCAAGTTGAGCGACAGCGTTTTGCTGGCTAAGGTGGGATCCTTGATGATGATGTTAGGGATGACTTTGCCATCGGTGGCGGTTTTGGAGAGGGCGCGCAGGCCTTCGACAGCTTCTTCCAGAGTCACTTCGGAGAACTCGATTTTAGCGAGCAAAACCCCTTCGTAGCTCTTCTTTACGGAGACGATTCCAGCTTTCCTTTGAGAACGAATTTGGGCCAGTAGAGCTTTTGTTTCGAAGTGCTTGGGATTCCGGGCTTCCACCTGCGCGAGCAGTTGGTAGGCAGTTTCGATGTCTCCTTTGTAATAGGCGGAACGGCCCATCTGGAAGAGTTGGTTTACATCATCTGCCGCGATTGCGGCCCCAGCACATGCAGCCATCATGGTGACGACTGCCAAACGAACTCCGACACGATGCAGGAATGCTTTCATAGGAGGGGGGATGGAAGGTTGAATTCCAAGGACGATTTCACCAGAAATGATTGTGAATGACAAGCTGGATTTTGTTTTGGCCTAATCAAAGGTTCTCCAAGATGGGTGGTGCGCGTAGTTCATAGCATTGTTTCATGACGCGTTTCCACTTTGCTCAGTTGTTGTGTTTGCTGCCGTTAAGTTCGTGCCGTCTCCTGCCGCCTGCGGCGACTCGGCCCGTGAAGAAACTGGTTTTTGAACCTGTGAGCGGGGAGGCCAAAGAGTTGGTGGTGATGCTACCTGGGCGTTACAGTTCGCCGATGGAATTTGACCGTGAGGGAATGGTTGCGCTGGTGCAGAAAAACAGGCCTAACGCACGCGTGGTGGTGCCGGATTTACATATGGGTTATTACATGAACCGCACGGTGGAGGCTTGCCTTTGGGAAGAGATTTTGTCTCCTGCTGTTAGAGATGGAATGAAGGTAACACTGGTGGGTGTGTCCATGGGGGGACTGGGAGCTTTGATCGCAGCGCTCAAATATCCTCAGGCTGTGCAGGAGGTGCTGCTTTTGGCTCCCTATCTAGGAGAGCCTGCTTTGCTGGAGGAGATTGCGCAGGCCGGTGGGCTGGCCTCGTGGAAACCAGGGACGGTGGAAGCGGTGGATAAGGATTCCTCCATGAGGTTGCTCTGGGCTCGTTTTCAGAAGGCTTGGCTACCTACCGGCCAGCGCAAGATTCCCATGGCACTGGCCTGTGGTCTGCGGGACCGTCATCTGACGTCGAATCGGTTCTTTGCGCAAAGTCTGCTCACAAGTGAAAACTATCATGAGGTGCCTGGAGGTCACGACTGGCCCGCCTGGCGCTTGGGTCTTGAAGCGATGTTGAAGTGACCTGCTTGCACGCTGGCATGGCCCCCTCTATGAGTGGCTTTCATGGCCAAGATACGGATCAAGAACATCGGCAAGGTGATCGCACTGCTCATGCGTGGCATCGGTGCGACGCTGCGCTTTGAGGTGGTGGATAAGGCGGGCGCATTCAATACGTCGCGCACGGGATGGATCTGGGCGTTTTGGCATAACCGAATGTTTGTCATTCCGTATGTGCATGAGCTTTGGTTTGCACACATCCCCGGGGCTATTTTGAGCAGCCCCAGTGGCGATGGCCAGATCATTGCAGATGTGTGTGCGACCTTTGGTTTTGAGGCCGCGCGCGGTTCTAGCTCCAAGCCGCAAAAAGGTCTGAGTGCTCTGATCATGATGGCGGAGAAAGTGAAGGAGGGGAGGGACATCGGCATCACTCCAGATGGGCCTCGCGGGCCTATGTATCAGCTCCAGCCGGGCATCATCAAACTGGGGCAATTGACAGGCGGCACCATCGTTCCCGTGCGGGTGGAATACAGCCGCGCTTTGAGGATCAAAAAGAGCTGGGATCAGTTCATGCTGCCGCTGCCATTTTCCACCGTGCGCGTGATCTTTGAACCGACCATGACGGTGCCGCGCAAGATGACCGAGGAAGAGTTTGAAGCCGAGCGGCTAAAGCTGGAGCAGGCCATGGGGCGCGACTAACCGAAGGCTGCCAACGGCTACCGCCTGCTGCTCACAGGCGGGGCTTTACGAATGGTAGGCGCTGAGAAAATCAGGCGATGGAATCTGCCGCAAGGGCGGCATTGCCGATGATGCCGGATTCATTGCTGAATCGAGCGGGCAAGATCTGCAAACGCTCCCAAACCACGGTGCTGAGCATGGACTGAACCTTGCGCTTGAGCGGATCAAAGATCAGATCGCCTGCTTGAGCCACACCCCCGCCGATGACGAAGGCATCTGGGTTTAGCAGCCACGCGATGCTGGAGAGAGAGGTGCCTAACCAGTCGGCGATTTCATCCCAGATCTGGCGGGCGATGTCATCGCCTGCCTTGGCGGCATCGGCGATGTTTTTGGGGGTGCATTCTTCCACGGTTTTTTTCACGTGGGCTTCAGCATAACGTTGCACGGCGTGCTCGGCGATCTCGCGGTTGCCCGTGTATTTTTCAAGCGCTCCCAAGTTGCCATAGTGACCCGAGCGGCCATCGCATTCGATGCTCATCTGGCCGATCTCGCCGGCTGCGCAGCCGCTGCCGCGATAGAGTTGCCCATTGAGGATGAGGCCTCCACCGATGCCGGTGCCCATGGTCAGGGCCACTACATTTTTCAGGCCGCGAGCAGCGCCGTAGCGAAACTCCGCATAGGCCATAGCGTTCGCGTCATTTTCCACCACCACGGGGAGACCGGTTTTTTCGCCCAAAATGGCTTTCAGCGGGACGTGTTTCCAGCCGGGAACATTGGTCAGAACATGAACAAAACCATGGTCGAAATCCACCAGTCCAGGGACGCCGACGCCGATGGCCGCAATGTCTGGGTAAGTCTCCCGCAGTTTGGCCACACGACTGGCCATTTCGCCAATGAGAGCGGCTGGGCCAGGAAAATTAGCCGTGGGGATGGGGGCATCCGTGGTCAGCAATTCGCCGCCGCGGCAGACGCCGAGTTTGACCGAGGTGCCGCCGAAATCAATGCCGACCGAGGTGATAGAACTTTCAGACATGGGTGAGGGCGCGGAGATTGCCCACCAAACGCAGCCCATGCAAGGTCAAATCCGGGTCCACCGTGATGTCGTCCTCCATCCCGGAGATGATCCATCCCGCATCACCACCGGTGGCGACGATGTGGAGAGGACCGGCTGGCAGCTCTTTTTTCAGGGCTACCAGGATGCCTTTGATCATACCGCGATAGCCGATGGCAGCGCCAGCCTGGATGGCACCGACAGTGGATTGTCCGATGGCGGTGTCTGGTTCGCGCAGTTCCACCTGCGGGAGCAGGGCGGTGCGCTCGTGGAGATAATCGGTCATCAGGCGCAGTCCCGGGGCGATGACGCCGCCGATGTAGTGCCTATCAGCCGAAAGGATGTCAAAGGTGACGGCGGTGCCGAAGTCAATGACCACTCCCGGTGCCCCGTGGAGATGAGCGAGGGCGACGGCATTGGCGAGGCGGTCTGGGCCGATGCTTTCAGGCTTGGGGTAACGAATGCCGATGCCCATGGGCGTATCATGACGCAGGACAAGGAGGTCGGGGAAGGCCTGCTGAAAGGCGGCGATGGCGGCCGGGACGACGCTGCAAAGGATGGCCTGGCGAAACTGCCAGCCAGCGACGCTTTCGAGAGCGAGTTCAGGGGTGATGCCCTTCGTTGGCAGGTCGCGGCGATCCAAAAGAGCCTCTTGGGTGGCGAGGCCCAATTTGGTGCGGCCGTTGCCCACATCAATGAGGAGATAGTCGGCTATCATCTGGCTGGTTATGCCCCTAGTGAGAGCTTTGGGCAAGCAAGATGGAAAAACTGGTTGCGAAAAAAGTAAAAGCATCCAATATGACCGCCCCTCGTCCCGTTCGCCTGTCATGGGAACGGGTTTGAGAGATCCCATTCGCCCCGCACATTATGAGCAACATCATCGACAAAATTGACTCTGAACAACTCAAGAAAGACGTCGCGTCTTTCCACGTGGGTGACAGTGTGAAAATCCACACCCGAGTCATCGAAGGTGACAAGGAGCGTATTCAGATCTTCGCGGGCATCATCATCTCCCACAAAGGCGCAGGCCTGAATGAAGCATTCACCGTCCGCAAGATTTCTTACGGTGAAGGCGTGGAGCGTGTGTTCCCAGTTCACAGCCCTAAAGTGGCGAAGATCGAAGTCGTGAAGTCTGGCAAAGTCCGCCGTGCACGTCTTCATTATCTGCGTGGCCGTAAGGGCAAGCAGGCCATGACCGTCAAGGAGCAGGCTTACAACAGCGAAGCTTAATCCGCTTCTGGCCTTTTTAGGTCATTCTATTTTTCACAAACACCTCAGCAGACTCTGCTGGGGTGTTTTTGTTTTATGCCTGGAAAGGTAAACAAGCGTGCCGTCTTGGCTACTAGGTGGACGGGGCGGGGACACAAAAAAGACGGCCTCGGTGAAGAGGCCGTCTGATGGAATGCTGGCTTGGACTACTCCACGGTCACGCTCTTGGCAAGGTTGCGCGGTTTGTCCACATCGCAGCCGCGGGCGACGGCGGTGTAATAGGAGAGTAACTGCAGCGGGATCACCGTGAGGAGGGGGCTGAGGTAGGAGGGGCAATCGGGGACGTAGATCACATCCTCGGTGAGGCGTTCCAGCTCGGTGCGACCTTCGGTGGTGACACAGACGACGGGGCCTTTGCGTGCCAGCACTTCTTCGATGTTGCTGACGTTCTTATCGAACACGGCATCATCCGGTGCGATGAAGATGGAGGGCATGTCCGGCTTCACCAGGGCGATGACGCCGTGCTTTAGCTCGGCACTGGGGTGACCGCTGGCATAGATGTAGCTGATTTCCTTCATCTTCAGCGCGCCTTCGAGAGCCACGGGATAGTTGGCCTGGCGGCCCATGAAGAGCATGCCTTCGGCGTTTGCGTGTTTCTCGGCGATGGCCTTGATGCGATCCGTCTGCTTGAGGATGCTGGCGATTTTGTCCGGGATGGCTTCCATCTCGTCAATCATCTCCATGCCATCGGCGGTAGAGAGGTGATGGATGCGGCCAAAGAGCATGCCAAGGAGGTTCATGATCATCACCTGGGAGGTGAAGGTCTTCGTCGCTGCCACGCCGATTTCCGGGCCCGCATGGATGTAGCAGCCGCCGTCGCTTTCACGAGCGATGGTGCTGCCCACACTGTTGACGATGCCCAGGCATTTGATGCCTTTGCGCCGCGCTTCACGCATGGCGGCCAGGGTATCAATGGTCTCACCGCTCTGGCTAAGGACGAACTGCAGGGTATTCTTGTCTGCTGGGACGTTGCGATAGCGGAATTCGCTGGCGATCTCCACCTCCGTAGGCACACGGGCCAGGGTCTCGATGACGTATTCACCCACCATGGCTGCGTGGAAGGCCGTGCCACAGCCGCTGAGGATGATGCGGTCTATGCCGCGCAGCTCCTGCGGGGTCATGTTTAGCCCGCCCAGGATGGCCATGCCGTCATCGCGGGAAAGGCGGCCGCGCATGGCATTGCGAAGGGAGTTTGGCTGCTCGAAGATTTCCTTGAGCATGTAATGCGGGAAGTCGCCTTTTTCGGCGTCATCGGCTGTGAATTCCACACGGCTGACTTTCACCTGAGCAATGCCACCATCCATGGAGGTGACGTCATAGCGGTCACTGCTGAGGCTGACGATGTCGTGGTCATTCAGATAAACCACGTCGCGCGTGTGGGCGACGATGGCGGAAACGTCGCTGGCGAGGTAGTGTTCCCCATCGCCCAAGCCGACGACCAGCGGGCTGCCTAGACGAGCGCCGACGATAACTCCGGGAACCTCGGCATGCATGGCTGCGATGCCGTAGGTGCCCTTCACCTTGGCCAAGGCCTGTTTCAGAGCTGTGCGTAGGCGGGTAGGGCCATCGGTTTCATCGCTGGCATCGAAGTAACGTCCCACCATGTGAGCTAGGACTTCGGTATCGGTCTGCGACTCAAAAGTATCACCTTGCGCGAGCAATTGATCGCGGAGTGTCTGGTAGTTCTCAATGACGCCATTGTGGACGAGCACCAGCTTGCCGCCTTGGTCGCGATGGGGGTGGGCATTTTCATCCGTAGGGGCACCGTGAGTGGCCCAGCGGGTGTGGGAGATGCCCGTGCAGCCTTCCGGGGCGATCTCCGCCACGGCCTGCCGCAGGTTATCAATACGGCCCGCCCGTTTGATGATTTCGACTGTGTCACCGCCATTCAGGAGAGCCAGGCCCGCTGAGTCATAGCCGCGATATTCCAGCCTGCGCAGCCCATCCAAAAGGATCGGGCTGGCCTGCCGCTTGCCGATGTAGCCAACAATTCCGCACATAGTGTTCGTTTTACCCGCCGTGCAGCGGGGCCTTCATTCTAGCTGCTAGAATGCCAGCCCGCCAGTGAAAGGGCTAAACTTTACGGGGATTCGTTCAGGAAACTGGAAAATTTTGTTTACTATAAACGATAATTTTAGCAGTTTGGCTGACACAATTCTTCTCAAAAAGAGGTAAACACTCATGGAAAGAAATTTTCGCATGAAATCACCATCTACACTTCTTGCTCGGGCTGCCTTGGTCACAAGTAGCCTTTTTTTAGGCTTGGCCGCATCTCTCCAGGCAGCTCCACCTGCGAATGACAACTTCGCCAATGCGACTGTGTTGGCTTTGGATACCGCGGTTATCGTCAACAATGCCGAAGCCACCCAGGAGACCGATGAGCCCAATCACTCGCGGTTTGGGCGCACAACACTCCGTTCCATCTGGTACCAAACCACACCGACGTTCAGCGGCTACGTGGAGTTGGATACGGCCGGCAGCACTACGGACACGGTTATCGCAGTGTATAAAGGGACGGCTGTCAATAAGCTGACCTTGCTCGATAAAGCCGATGACAACTCTGGTGGCGGCTCACTTGCCAAAATTCGCATTCCGGTGGTCAAGGGCGTGAAGTATGCCATTGCTCTCGATGGCTTCAGCGGAACGGGCAATCTGCAGATCATTATGCGGCCATTGCTCCAGCATGCTTCCACCGTCTTTGAGGCGCCCTTACGTTTTACCAGCACCTTCAGTGGTGCTTTCCTGCCTGACAATGGCAAGCTCTCCCTCACCCTGACTGACAAAGGCAGTGTCAGTGGCAAGGTTTACCTGGGTAACAAAGTCAATTCCTTCGTCTCGGCCATCACGATTGATAAGACCATCCCAATCGTCATTGTCCGGCCTGACAGACTGCCCGTTTTTATCACGGTCAGCTTAGACACTCTCGCCACGGGGCAGCTGAAGCTGGCCGCCGCAGTCGTTGGTGTGATGGGAGATAAAACGCTTAACGTCACGGCTCACCAAGCTCCGAAATTCAATAACCTCAGTCCTTGCCCCCGTGCAGGGAATTACAATTATCGCATCAGCACTTTAACGGATGCTGGATTTGGCCTCTGCCGTCTCAGCATCAGTAGCACGGGACTCTGCAAAGGAACTGGTTTTCTGGGAGACGGCACTCCCTTCACCTATTCGGCACCGTTGCTCAATGATGCCATAAGCGACGTGTTACTGGACATCAAATTGAAGGGCCTGCTTCATCACCATACACCGCTCTACGGTGGCAAAGGCCAAGTCACCTCTTCCGTCAGTCTCAACGTCGTCGCGGCCGATACGCAGGTGACGGGTTCGCTGGGCTGGTTCCGCCCGCCTGCAAAAGCGATCTTTTTGCCTCTGGGCCTCGAAAGCCAAACCCTTGCTTTGGCGGGTAAAAACTATACACCTCCGGCTGCCAATACCCGGGTGGATACCGTCTTCAATGCCAATGGCGGATCCGCTACTTTTGCGGCGGACTCGACCGGGCTGGTCAGTATCAGTCAAGCATTCACCCTCAGCACCACGAACACCTTCCAATTTGCCGTGAACAATCCGAATGCGGTGACTCTCAAACTCGATGCCAAAACGGGCATCGTCACGGGGGGCGCCACCTACACGGGCCAGACGAAGAGTTCACCCCTCCGGGCCATTCTCCTCCCCACAGGCACGCCTGGTGTCACGGCTGGCTTTTACGGATATAATCTGAGGCCCGAACGTGGAGGCAGTGCCACTATCCTTTCGCCTTAAGCCTTCTTGATCCTTCGGCGGCCGTCTGGAGCGTTTCCTTGCTCCGGACTGCCGTCGCGTGCAAAGATTTGGCATGACCTTCGAATTCGCCACCGCCACGCGGATCCTTTTTGGCCGGGGGACGGCTGCGCAACTGCCCGCTCAGACACTCGCTTTCGGTAAAAAAGTCCTCGTGGTCACGGGGCGCGATCCGCAGCGCCACCTGCCGCTGCTCAGGCAACTGGAGGCAGCGGGGCTACTGGTCACCGTTTTCCCCATCGCCACGGAGCCGACGGTGGACGATGCACGCCGGGGAGCTGCCAGTGCCCTGAGTTGCGGTGCCGAGGTGATCATCGGTCTGGGCGGTGGCAGCGCGGTGGATGCAGGCAAGGCAATTGCGGCCCTGGCCCGGCAGCCGCACGATTTGCTGCATTACCTGGAGCTGGTGGGCAAAGGCCTGCCCCTAGAGGCAAAACCCCTTCCCTTCATCGCCGTACCGACCACCGCCGGCACGGGGGCCGAGGTCACCCGCAACGCGGTTCTCGTCAGTGCGGAGCATGGGGTGAAGGCCAGCCTGCGCCATGTCTCCATGCTGCCCACTTTGGCCCTGGTGGACCCTGAACTGGCCCGCGATTGCCCGCCGGATGTCACAGCCGCCAGCGGTATGGATGCCCTGACCCAGTGCCTGGAGGCCTATGTCTCCTGCAAGGCCCAGCCGCTGACGGATGCCCTCTGTGTGGATGGCATCCGCCGGGCGGTGCGCTCCCTGGAAAAAGCCGTGACCGCTGGCCACAATCTGGAAGCGCGGGAGGACCTGGCGCTGGCCGCCGTTTACAGTGGTATGGCCTTGGCCAATGCGGGATTGGGCGCCGTGCATGGCTTTGCCGCGCCCATCGGCGGCAGTTTCAAGGCAGCCCACGGGGCGGTCTGTGCAGCCCTCCTACCACCAGTTTGGGCAGCGAATTGGGCGGTCATCCAAAACGGTGCGCACCCGGCTGCACGTACCCGGTTTGAAACCGTCGCCCGCCTGCTGTTGAACGATGAAGCCGCTACGCCCGATCAGGCGACAGACTTTTTGCAGGACCTCTCTCAGCGTCTCGGCATCCCCACTTTGGGCAGTCATGGCATCACTGAAAACCATCTGGAGGAGATCGCCACGCAGGCCGCCAAGGCCAGCAGCATGAAGGGTAATCCTGTGCCGCTGACGCACGATGAGCTTCTTGAAATTCTCCGTGCTGCCTTGTGACGAGCAACGCGGGCGCAGGTGCAGACAATTCAGGATGAAGAAGCCACGACGCGGGAGCGTTGGTTTAATAAGTATTTTAAAAGACTATTTAAAGGCAGTCCGCTCTCCATCATGCGTCTTCCCTTGCTCCTCACCTTGCTGCCGCTTCTGGCCGTGGCGGAGGAGGAGTATGAATTGCCGCCCATTCGCTACTCCGCCACCCAGCCGAAGGACGTGGTGCAGGATCTCCTGCGCCGCATGCAGACTGGTACAGCCCAAGTGAACCGAACGGATGCCTGGACGCTGCTGCGGGATCTGCTGAAGCAGTTTCACATCCCCGAAGAATCCCAGGTGCTGGTGTTCTCCAAGACCAGCAAGCAGAACGACCGCATCACGCCGCAGACCCCCCGCGTCATCTATTTCGGTGAAGAGGCTTACGTGGGCTACACCCTCGGCGGCTCTATCGAGGTGGCAGCGGTGGACCCTCACCTCGGCCCCATTTTTTATCTGCTGGAGCCTGAGACAGACCCGGAAAAGCCGCTGCCATTTCACCGCGACCAAAGCTGCCTGAGCTGCCACGGGGGCCCCTTCACACCTGGGGTGCCAGGGGTTCTGGTGCGCTCCGTTTTCCCGAGTGCCAGCGGCCACCCCATCCTCAGCCAGGGCAGCACCGTGGTGGATAGTACCACGCCTTTCAGCAACCGCTGGGGCGGCTGGTACGTCACGGGCCAGCATGGCAGCGCCCTTCATCGCGGCAATGTCATCGCCACTGAAAATGCGGACAATACCTGCGACATGCCCCAGGAGCAGGGGGCCAACATCGCCAGTCTAACCAACTTTTTCGATACGCGCCCTTACCCTCGCGCCAGTAGCGACATCGTCGCCCTCATGGTTTTGGAACACCAGACCTCCACGCAAAACGTGCTGACCAAGGCCCACCACACGGTCCTCCGCGCCCTGCACATGCAGCACTCCTTGCAAAAGGAGTTAGGCGAGCCCGTTCAGCCGCAGCCGGTCGGCACGGCGCAACGCATCATCGGCCACAGTGCGGAGGATGTGCTGGATGCCCTGCTTTTTAAAGACGAGGCCGAACTGCCTGAAGGTGGCATCGAAGGTGACGAAGCCTTCCAGGCCGCCTTTGCTCAAGAGACCCCACGCAGCGCCGATGGCCGCAGTTTGAAGGACTTCCAGCTTCTCAATCGTCTGTTCAAATACCGCTGCAGCTACATGATCCACAGCCGCACCTTCACCCAGATGCAGCCCCATTTAAAACAGGCCGTGCTGACCCGGCTGGAGGCGATCTTAAAAGGCGAAGACACCAGCGGGCGCTACGACTACCTGGGTGAATCCGAACGGAAGCACATCCGCACGATCCTGGCAGAGACGCTCAGGAAGTGATACCTGCCACTGCGAGCGGCCCAAGAAAGTACTCCCGAGCTTTAGCTCGCAGAGAGTTAGATAGACAACATGACCAGGAAGGGAGTTGCGGTGCTGTTGCGAGCTAAAGCTCGGGAGTACTTTTTCATCCTCACGTGCTCTGCAGCACCAGCCTCAACGAATCCAGACGGGGGCGGGCGGAGGCGATGGCCTCCTCCAGGGCGGTCATCTGGGTCTTGGCGGCTTCGATTTCCTCAGGGCGCACGTGGTCATTAATCTGGCGCAGGTCTTCCAGGCGATCCACTTCCGCCTGGAGCTGGGCCTTCATCGTCTCGGTCGCCTCGGCAATCAGCTTGGCCATTTCGGCCTCGGCCAGCTTGCGGGACTTGCCCAGCATGGCGGGGAAGATTTTGCGTTTGATGCCGGCGTTTTCCAGCAGGCGTGTCGGGCTGCCTTTTTCGATCTTCGCGTGCATGTAGCCCGCGTCGTCACCCCGGTCTTTGTTGGTGTGATCCACCACGATGCGGATGGGCACGGCGGCCAGGAAACGGTCCACATGCAGGGCGGTGGGGGCGATGCATTCGACGACGAAATGCGTCTCTAAAATCAGGCCTTCGCTGCCAGCGCTGCGCCAGAGGCCGAAGCTGCTGTTGCCGCTTTCGCTGCCTAACAAAAGATCCAACGCACCACGGACCATCGGGTGATCCTGGGTGAGGAAGGCCATGTTTTCACGCGACAGGGCGCGGGTGCGTTCAAAGCTGGCCAGCAGACCTTCGTCTGGCAGAGCGGGGAATTTATCCGTGGTGAGGTGGGCGGGCATCAGCACGTAGCTGCGGTTGCCATGCTCCTCCACATGCAGGCCAAAGTGGTCCACGAGACGGATGAAAAATTCTTCGAATTCAGTGTCGGCATCTTGAGCGCGGATGGCTTCGATGACGGCTTCGGCGCGCTCCGGTTTGCAGGAGTTCAGCTCCAGCAGACGGTCGTGACCCTTTTCGAGTTTGGCCGTCACCAGCTTGCGCTGTTCTTGAGATTTTTTGATGAAGGCTTTCAGCGGAGCCGCCTTCATGGAGGCCAGTAGCGGGGCCAATTCTTCGCGCAGGGACTCGACGATCTCCGTCGCGCCATGCAGGTTTTTCTCAAAGGCGTTCAGGCCCTCGTGGTACCAACGGGCCAGCACCTCCTCGCCACTGGCCTTGATGTAAGGCACGTGGATGTGAATGGTCGTCGTCTGGCCGATGCGGTCAAGACGACCGATGCGCTGCTCCAAAAGCTCCGGATCTTCCGGCAGGTCAAAGAGCACGAGGTGATGCGCGAACTGGAAGTTGCGCCCCTCACTGCCGATCTCGGAACACAGCAGGATGCGGGCCCCATCTTCTTCGGCAAAGTAGGCAGCCTGGCGGTCGCGCTGCATCAGCGTAAGACCTTCATGGAAGAGGGCGGCATTAACGTTGATCTCATGCAGCAGCTTCTCATGCACCTGCTCGGCCAGCTTGCGCGTGCGGCAGATCAGCAGGACTTTTTCTTCGCCCAGTTCCTTCAGCAGCTTGGCCAGCCACTTGACTTTGGCCTCTAAAGGCTCGTCCCCACCGGTCAGCGGCACCAGTTTGGCCTCTCGCTCTGGGAAACCCGTGAGGGCAGCGCGGGTGTTGCGGAACATGACGCGGCCCGTGCCGAATTCATCCAGCAGGGAAGAGATCAGTTTTTCACGCGCATCTTCAGCGCCTTTTTTCAGGGCGGTGAGTTGCTCCTTCAGGTGTGGTGACTTCCTAACAAAGAGTTTTTCATCCGCTGCCGTGAGGTTCTTGCCCGAGGCCAGACGATCCATGGCCTTAGCCACTTCTTCATAGTGACCAGATTCGGCTAGGAATTGCTCCAGGTCCGCGTAGCGATTCGAGTCGAGCAAACGCAGACGGGCGAAGTGCCCCTCAGGCCCGAGCTGTTGTGGGGTCGCGGTAAGAAGCAGGAGCCCCGGGATCTTCGAGGTGAGATTTTCCACCAGCGAGTAGGAAGGGCTGACCGCTTGCGCGCTCCATTCCAGGTGATGCGCTTCATCCACCACCAGGAGGTCCCAGCCCGCCTCTGCGGCCTGAGCGGCGCGGCTTGCGGAATTCGCCAGAAAGCTGGTGCTGCAAAGAATGAGTTGGCTTTCCAGGAAGGGATTGACGCCCTCTTCCTCGGTCTCCAGCACGTCGCAGCGGTCTTCGTCGTAAATGGAGAAGGTCAGGTGGAAGCGGCGGTAGAGCTCGACGAACCATTGATGTACCAGCGGCTCCGGCACCAGGATGAGGATGCGCTCGGCCCGACCCGTGAGATGCAGGCGATGCAGAATGAGGCTGGCCTCGATGGTCTTGCCCAGGCCCACTTCATCCGCCAGCAGCACGCGTGGCACCAAACGGCTGGCCACTTCATTGGCGATGTACATCTGGTGCGGCAGCAGGTCCACACGGCCCCCGCAGAAACCGCGCACGGTGGATTGGCGCATGGCCGCACGGCGTTTCAGGGCCTCAATGCGCAGGTCAAAATTCCGCAGCTCATCAATCTGCCCAGCCATGAGACGATCCTCAGGCTTGCTGAAGCTGATGGTGTCGGACAGTTCGGCCTCGCTCACTTCACGGTCCGTGCCGATGTAAAAGAGCATGCCTTTGCGGTCTTCCACGGACTCCACTTCCAGCGTTTTGCCGTCGTGGGTTTTGATGGTGTCGCCAGCCATGAAGTGAACACGGCGGAGAGGGGCGGTCTTGATGGCGTACTGGCGATGCCCGCCTGCAGCCGGGAAAAAGATCTCCACCCGGCCGAATTCGGCCTTCATCACCACACCGAGTCCGAGTTCAGGTTCGCTATCGCTGACCCAGCGTTGTCCAGGGAGAGGTTGTTCCATTGAATAAAGAAAAAGGGGGCCGCGATGGTAGGGGCTGTGCGGCGGAGTGCAAGGGGTTTACGATTTCACGCGAACTGCGTGTGACAGGAAGATCGGTTCTGGCCTCACACCCTCGCTTGCCCTCAGAGGTGTCTGGGCTTAACACTGAGATTCTCTTTTTTCCGACCGTGAAGCCCTACTACATCACCACCGCCATTGACTACACGAACGCACCGCCGCACATCGGCCATGCTTATGAAAAGGTGCTGGCGGATGTGATGGCCCGCTTTCAGCGGCAAAATGGGCGCGAGGTGTATTTCCTCACAGGCGTGGATCAGCACGGCCAGAAGGTGCAAAAGAGCGCCGAAAAAGCCGGACTTTCCCCTCAGGATTTCGTGGATGGAGTCACTCAGCATTTCACGGCCCTTTGGGACAAACTGAACGTGCGTTATGACGGCTGGGCCGCCACGACGGACCCCGTCCACAAGCGTGTGGTGCAGGCCATGCTGCAAAAGCTGCACGATGAGGGCCAGCTCTACAAACAAAGTTATACCGGCTTTTACAGCCTGCGTCAGGAGCAGTTCCTGACGGACAAAGAACGCGGCCCCGATGGCAAATTCGGCGAAGAGTGGGGGGAGGTGCAGGAGCTGGAAGAAGAGAACTGGTACTTCCGCCTGAGCGATCACGTGGAGTGGCTGAAAGGCTACATCAAGAGCCACCCAGATTTCATCTTCCCGGCGCATCGTGCGAACGATGTCCTTAATGCTTTGGAAGGCACGCCCCAGGATCTCTGCATCAGCCGCCCGATTGAGCGCCTGACCTGGGGAATTCCCCTGCCGTTTGACCCCAACTTTGTGAACTTCGTCTGGTTTGATGCTCTGACCAATTACATCAGCTTTGCCGGTTACATGGCGGATGAGTGTGGCAACCCTGGGCTGCCAAATTTCAGCACACTGTGGCCTTCGGAAGCCCACGTCATCGGCAAGGACATCCTCGTTCCGGCGCACGCTGTTTACTGGCCCATCATGCTGCACGCTCTCGGTTTCAGCGATGAGCAGATCCCACGCCTCATCGTCCACGGCTGGTGGAATGTGAAGGGCTCCAAGATGAGCAAGAGCCTGGGCAATGTGATTGATCCGAATGTGCTCGCAGGTACCTTCACGCCGGATGGTCTGCGCTACTATTTGATGCGCGACATCTCCACCGGTTATGACAGCGACTTCAGCGATGAGCGCATCATCATGTCCTATAACAAGGAGCTCGCCGGCGGCCTGGGCAACCTGCTGAACCGCAGCATCAACATGGCGCAGAAGTACCGCAACGGCGTGCTCTCCCCAGGTAGCTACGACGATGCGGAAAATGCCGCGTTGCGTCAGGTGGTGGAGCAGGCCACGCCTGAATACGTCAAGCAGATGGAAGGCTGGGCCATGGACGACGGCATTGCCGCCGCGTGGAAGATCGTCTCCGCCGCGAATGCGTATGTGGACAGCACCAAGCCCTTCTCCCTGGCCAAAGATCCAGCGAATGCCGCCCGCCTCGACAGCGTGCTTTATCACCTGGCTGAGGCTTGGGTGCACGTGAGCGTGCTGCTGAACCCCATCATGCCCGATGCCATGGCCGCTGCCCGGGCGCAGATCGGCTGGCAGATGCCAGAAGGTTTCCTGTTCAGCGACCTGAAGTGGGGCATGCTCAAGGACGGTCACCAGCTCGGCACGCCTGTGCCGCTCTTCCCTCGCCTAGAGACCCCTGCGGCTGAGTAAATCCGATGCCGCAGGGCACCTCCGCGCCTCCCCTCCACATGCTCGACTTTGCCAGCATCCTCACCGTCGTCCTGCCCGTGTACCTCACGATGGTCACAGGCGCGGCGGCGAGAAAGCTGCGCATCCTGCCCCAGGAGGCGGATGCCGGGCTGATGCGGCTAGCCATCACCATCCTCACGCCCTGCCTCATCCTGGAGCGGGTGGTGGGGAACGAGGCGGTGATGAAACCCGGGCCCGTCATCGTGGCCGCCAGCCTGGGTTTTGGCCTCGTCGTACTAGGCCTCGCGATTTCTTATTTTGTCGCCCCGCTCATCGGCTTGAAGCTGCATGAGGGCCGTCGTACCTTTGCGGTGTCCTGCGGCCTGCAGAACTACGGTTTCGTGGCCATCCCCATCGTCACCGCCCTGTTTCCAGAAAAGGGCACACTGGGCGTTATGTTTACCTTCACGTTAGGCGTGGAACTGGCCTGCTGGACCGCCTGTGTTGGCCTGCTCACCGGCCTGGATAAGGCCCCGTGGAAACTGGCGCTGAACCCGCCCGTCATCACCATTTTGCTCGCGTTACTGCTGAACTTCAGTGGCCTGCATGGTTACATTCCGGAGGTGGTGCATCTCACCCTTGGCATGATGGGGGCTTGTGCTGTGCCACTGGCGGTCATGATCATTGGGGCCTCCATTGCGGACATCTGGGGGCAGGAGCGTATGCGTTGGTCCATCGCCGTCATGGCCCCCGTTCTGCGGCTGGCCATCATCCCGCTGGCCTTCCTGGCGGCGGCCATTTATCTGCCGTTGGAGCTTCAGCTCAAACGCATCCTCATCGTCCAGGGGGCCATGCCCAGTGCCGTGTTTAGCATCATGATCGCGCGTCACTACGGCGGCCATGCGCCCACCGCTGTGCAGTGCGTGCTCGCCACCACGGTGGTCAGCCTAGCCACGGCTCCTGTGCTCATCGCCTGGGCTTTGAAGATGCTGGAATTGTGAGCGGGATATGGCGAGAAACAACGCATCAGGCGCTGCAAGTAACTCCGGTCCCAGGGATGATGGCGGGACGCCATCACGTCTTGAACCTCTTGGACTTTCGAATTGGAAGACCGATGAGAACCTTGTCTAGGCGTGTGGGTTTCTGGATTCATCACCGGGGGGGTGAGCCCATTCCAGCACTGCGGACGATGGTTTGTCGAGATCCAATCGGGGTTCGTGTTAGCCACCGATGAGGATCTTTGCCTGCAAAGTACTCCCGAGCTTTAGGTCGGAAGGTGTCGCAGCAGCAGGATCAGGCGAGCTAAAGCTCGGGAGTACTTTTTGGGAAGCGGTCCTACCGCTTTGCCTCATAGTAGCGAAACTCGAGGGCGTCGGTTTCTTCGAGGACTTCTTTGAGGTCAAACAGGTGCTCAAAGGGCGGCAGGAAGGTATCGCCTTCGTGGGCTTCTTTAACGAGGGTCAAGTAGAGGCCATCGCACTGGGGCAGGAGCTCGGCATAGACTTGGGCTCCGCCAATGACGAAGAGGGTTTTTGCCTCCGGGCAGACGCCGGGCAGTTCGGCCACATCGCGGATGACAGTCAGGCCTTCGCGGGGTTCCATCGTGCGGCTGAGGACGATGTTTTGACGGCCCGGCAGGGGGCGGCCGATGGATTCATAGGTGGTCCGGCCCATGAGGATGGGATGGCCCAGGGTGGTGCGTTTGAAGAACTTCAGGTCCTCGGGGAAATGCCAGGGCAGGGTGCCGGCGCGACCAATGACGCGGTTGCTGGCCATGGCGACGATGGCGATGAGGCGGGGGCAGGGCATCACGGGGCTTTCACTCCTGGCAGTTTCACCTTGGCTACGTAGATGCTGGTCTTGCCTTCGTGGCTGGAATAGTAGCTGACGTAAAGGTGCCCTTCATGCCAGGCTAGGCCGGGGTAGCTGCAATCGCCGCCGCTGGGCAGTTCCAGCAGGGGAGCGAGGCTGGTGGGGGTCATTTTATAGAGCACCATGTGGGGGCCGGGGGTTTTGCCAAAGCCACGTGAGCCTGCGATGAGGCTGCCATCGGGGAGCTCGATGAAATTCGGGCCACCGAGAGGCACCGGGAGCTGAGTCCACTTCCATTCGCGATAGGGTGCGGTCGCGACGCCGATAGCGCCTTTGCGGTCGCCCGATTCACGGCGCACCAGGGCCACGGCGCTGCCGTCTTTCAGAAATCGCATGGTGGCTTCATTCGGCTGGCCGGGCACCTGCATGAGAGAGGAAAGCTGCCACACGCTGCCGTCGTTGCTGGTGTAAGATTTCAGTGACCACTCGGGCTCAAATTTGGGGCCGCCGGTGGTCGGGTAGCAGTTGTAGGCCACGCCGTAGAATTTTTTGTCGGTGGGATTCACCGTGCTGCGCCACAGCCAGTCGCCCTCGGCCAGGAGCTTTTGCGGGGGTGTCCACACCTTGCCATCAATGGAGGTCGAGTAGCGTGGGCGGCGACCTTTCAGCTCGCTGCCTTCATAGATGGAGCCGCCGCAGAGCAGGTACAGCCGCTTGCCATCGGGGGTGATTTCCAGCTTCGGATCGCGCAGGTCCACGCCTTTTTCGGCGATGGTGGCGTAGTCCACCCAGTTTTCACCGGTGGCGGAGATGATGATGCGGATGACGCCATCCCCGCCGACATGGCCATCTCCCTCGCGGAAGCAGCAGAAGAACAGGTTCTTGAAGCGGATGAGGTCCGTGAAGGCTTGGTGGGGGGCTTTGTCCCAGACCTTCTGCACCGAAAGGATTTCTGCCTCGGGAGCCTGTGCGGCAGCACCAAGGGCGAGGACAAGAGAGAGCAAGGGAGCGAGGACGAACTTCATGATCGTCTTTACGTGTAACCGCCCGCCAGTCCTTCGGGCAAATGAAAAAGGCGGCATCGTGGAGAACGATGCCGCCTTTGGAAGGAGATTCGGGGACTTACTGAGCGTTGGCCCAGTCAATCGCTGCCCGGCAGATTTCCCAGAAGCTACCGCTTTCCAGGCTGGCACCGCCGACGAGGGCACCGTCCACGTCTTTCTGGCTGATCAGCTCGGCCATGTTGTTAGGCTTCACACTGCCGCCGTACTGGATGCGCAGTTTCTGGGCGGTGTCTTCGCCAAACATGTCGGTGAGGACGCTGCGGGTGAAGGCGTGGGCATCCTGGGCCTGCTGAGGGCTGGCGGTGCGGCCCGTGCCGATGGCCCAGACGGGCTCATAAGCGATGACGCAGTCCAGCACACGGCGGGCACCGACTTCGGCCAGGGATTCGCGAAGCTGGCTTTCGAGGACTTTCTCGATGAGGCCGCCGTCGCGTTCTTCCAGGGTTTCACCGATGCAAAGGATGGGGTGCAGGCGGGCTTCCAGAGCGGCGAGGACCTTGGCATTGATGGTGGCGTTGGTTTCACCAAAGATGCTGCGGCGCTCACTGTGGCCGAGGATGACGTGGCGGCAACCGCACTCCTTGACCATGCGTGCATTGATCTCACCGGTGTAGGCGCCGCCGGCGTGTTGACTCATGTTCTGGGCAGCCAATTCCACGACTTCTTCGCGGGCATTCATGAGCACGTCCTGCGCCTTGGCCAGGCTGACGAAAGGCGGGGCGACGACGATCTGCACGGGGCACTTTTCAGGCACCAGACGGGAGAAGGAACGGAGGAAATCGTCCGTCTCCTGGGGCGTCATGTGCATCTTCCAGTTGGCAGCGATGATGGGCTTGCGGAAGTAAATCATAGGGAGGTGGCAGTTGTTTGCTATTGTTGGCAGTTGTTTGCTATTGTTTTGGGGCAGTAGTGCGGGCGATTTCAGTTCAGGCAAACCATCGCCAACAATCGCCAGCCACTGCGAACAACAGCAAACCGGGAGTCTTATTTTTCCTGGAGGCAGGCCACGCCGGGGAGGATTTTGCCTTCGAGGAGTTCCAGGGAGGCACCGCCACCGGTGGAGATGAAGGTCATTTTGTCGGCCAGTTTGGCCTTCTTCACGGCCTTCACGCTGTCACCACCACCGATGATGGTCTTGGCGCTGGTGTTTTCGGCGATGGCGGCTGCCACGTCGAAGCTGCCTTTGGAGGACTCCTTGATTTCGAACACGCCCATGGGGCCGTTCCAGATGACGGTCTTCGCCTTGGCGATTTCTTCGGAGAAAAGCTTCACGGACTCAGGACCGATGTCCACACCCTCCCAGCCTTCGGGGATGTTTTCATTCACGCCGGTGTATTTGGTGGTGCCCAGTTTTTTGGCATCGAAGTCGAAGGCATCGGTGATCATTGCGTCCACCGGGATCAGCAGCTTCACGCCACGCTCCTTGGCCTTATCAATGGCGGCCTGGGCGATCGGCTCCCACTCGGGTTTGTAGAGGCTTTTGCCGATGGTGATGCCCTGGACGATCTTGCGAAAGGTGTAGGCCATGCCGCCACCGATGATGATGGTATCGGCCTTTTCCAGGAGGCGATTGATGACCTCGATCTTGTCATTCACCTTGGCTCCGCCAAGGATGACCACGAAGGGACGCTCAGGATTTTCCAGCTCGTCATGCAGGTAGGTCAGCTCCTTTTCCATGAGCAAACCGGAGACGGCTGGGAGGTAATCGGCCACGCCAGCGGTGGAGCTGTGGGCGCGGTGAGCAGAACCAAAGGCGTCATTGACGAAGATTTCTGCCAGATCAGCGAGGCCCTTGGCGCGCTCGGCATCGTTCTTTTCTTCACCCGCGTGGAAGCGGGTGTTTTCCAGCAGCAGCACGCCGCCGGCTGGGAGCGCCAGGGCTTTGGCCTTGGCAGCTTCGCCGATGGTTTCGTCGGAAAACTCGACTTTCGTACCCAGCAGTTCGCTCAGGGCCGGGGCCACAGGGGCCAGGGACTGCTTCGGATCACGCTGGCCTTTCGGGCGGCCCAGGTGGCTGCAAAGGATGACTTTGGCACCTTTTTCGATGAGGAACTTCAGTGTCGGCAGGGTTTCCTGGATGCGGGTGGCATCCGTGATCACCATCGCGCCGTCTTTTTCGTCGAGAGGCACGTTGAAGTCCACACGGACGAGGACGCGTTTGTTGCTCAGTTCGATGTCGCGGATGGTCTTTTTGGGCATGATTCTGGAGGGTAAATGAAGTCCGCCGGGGACGGCGGGGGAGATGTCTAGCACAGAGCGTGCGGCGCGCCTGTGAAAAATTCAGCAGGAGGCGAGCCAGAGTCTTTCTTCTTGGGTGGAAACCCTATTTATTCAGCGTTGAGACCCATGAATCAGGGGCAACGAGTTATTTCCGCCGCCGCCGCATCAGCAAACCGAACAGGCCGAGACCCAAAAGAAGGACGCGGCTAGGCTCAGGCACGAGGCTGATAGGCGTCTGGCTGCCATTGGCCAGACTGGCGACTTCCCCAGCGGAAAGGGCCCCACTGAAGAGAGCCATCTCATCCAAAAAGCCGATGAAGTTGCGGTCTGACGTACCGCTGCCCTGGCCACCAAAAAAGAAGGTGTTGTTCGTTCCCAGGAGGAAGGAGTTATCCGTGCCCACCAGCACGCCATCGGCATACAGGCTCAGGGTGCCCATGCCATCGTTCAGTCCCGAGGCACTGAAAGTCACGGCCAGGTGGTGCCAAGCATTCAGGTTCATTTTGCCTGTGGCGGTGAGGTTCACATCCACCTCTGGGTAATGCTGAAAGGAGAGGTTGGTGCTGTTTGCTGTGGCCCAGGCATACAGCTCGTTTTCGCCGCCGAATCCATCCCCTGCACCAATGTGGAAGAGGGTGTCATTGGTGGCGACAGACTGCCGATTGTAAAACATTGAGGCAGACCAGCTTTCGTTATTAAAATTGTAGCTGAACCCATTGGCTGGCGTCACGGAGTAGCGCCCGCTTTGGTTGCTCCCGTTAGCCGTGAGGGAGGCGTAGGCCCCGCTGTTGCCATTGGCCGGCGTGGTGGTGAGGATCACCGGTGTCGTCGCCGATCCATTTGCATCATAGATCGCGTTCCGCCCATTGCCGCTTTGGTCCAGCAGATCATTGCCAGAGGCGGTGCCGTCATAATAGACCAGCAAGCTAGCGGCCGGGGCCTGGAGGGCACCGAAAAGGAGGGCCGCGATCAGCGGGAAAAGGATCTTACCAAGCATCACCTTTCTACATACGATTGTGCCCTTTCGCAGTCAACGCGAGGGCTGCCGCATCAAGGGCTAAAGCTTTTGCTCAGGGGGCTGGCGCGTCCCGTTAGGGAAGAGTCAGTAGCAGGTCCACCGCTTCGCCACTGGGGAGCTGGGTGCTCATTTCCTGGTAGCTCCACACCCGGTCTTGTCTCAGAGCACGGGTGCGGATGCGCACGCTGCCCCGGGGGCCCGAAAAGGGGATGGAGATATCCGCACTGCCAGACATGTTCGTGGTGCTGACGCTGCCGACGAAGAACCAGCCCATCTTCATGGGCTCTCCCAGGGCTTGCTGCAGGGCAGGGGAACTTTGGGCGGTCCGCAGCGTCTCCGCACAGGGTTCAGAACTTCGGAGGAAAAGCATCACCACACCGAAAATCGCGACCAAGAAGAACGCCAGCGAGGCAATGATCATGAGACAACCTCCACAGCCCACTGCCACGCCCTTGCCGATGGCGGCATTGTTCTCACGCTGGATGTTCGTGGGATCTCCAAAGGGAGGCGGCTCAGAATTCATGCGGCTTTAGGGAAAGACAAAAAGGGGGACTTGAAAAGCTAAAACGCAGGCATTGCTGGCGTTTCTGGATGCATAAAAATCGTGCGCTGCGGCCTTTTTTTCTAAGGAATCAAGGGTTGCGAAGTGGCTGATACTGAGGCTGTTTGGCAGCCCATGACTGATGGACAAGCTACGGCGGATTTCCTCATTCGTGGCTCGGTGAGCAGGTCTGGTCCTGAGCTTATTCTGGCCACGAAACCCTTTGCTGTGGACAGCACTGCCAGAAGCTGGTGGTACGTCCTTTCGACCACTGCACTGCTGGCCGCAGCCGTGGCTGGTACTCTGCTAGCTCCCCATGGCCTTTTGAAGCTGGGTGCCAGTGTCTTGTCAGGGCTGCTGTTGCTGCGCTTGTTCGTTCTCTATCATGACCAGCAGCACCACGCTATTTTGCCGAAGTCGAAAGTGGCAGAGGGGTTCATGTGGGTTTTTGGCATCCTCTCCCTAAGCCCGAGCAGCATCTGGCGGGCTTCGCACAATCATCATCACAATCACAATTCGAAGATCAAGGGCTCCCACATTGGCTCCTTTCCCATCATGACTCGGGAGCACTTTGAAAAAGCGCGGAAGTCGGCGCGCTGGCTGTATCTTTTCATGCGGCATCCGCTGACGATCCTGCTGGGCTACCTGACGATTTTCATGCACGGCATGTGCCTCCGGCCCTTTGCCATGAAGCCGCGCCAGCACTGGGATTGTCTCATCGCCGTAGTGCTTCACGCGGTGATCGCGGGCTGCCTCATCCGCTTCGCGGGCTGGCAGGCATGGGTGCTCACGCAGATCATTCCGCACTTCATCGCCAGTGCGATCGGCTCCTACCTCTTTTACGCGCAGCATAATTTTCCCAGCGTGACCTTTTACGACAAATCGGGATGGACCTATGACCGCGCCGCGCTGGATTCCTGCAGCTACCTCAAGATGGGGCCCCTGATGGCTTGGTTTTCGGCAAACATCGGCTACCACCACATTCATCATCTGAATGCGCGTGTTCCCTTTTATCGCCTGCCTGAGGTGCTGGAGGCCATCCCCGAACTGAGGAACCCGAAGGTGACGACGTTAAGTCCTCTGGATATCTACCGCTGCCTGCGCCTGAAGGTCTGGGACGTGCAGCAGCAGAAGATGGTGGCGTTGGATGGAACGAATGGGTGACTAGGGTCACTCCGCCATGGGTTCCTCCACCGCACGCGGAGGCTGGCGGTTCTTGGTTTTCCAGCGGTCGTGTACCCAGAACCAGTTGGCGGGATCCCGGCGCACGCCAGCTTCCAGTGCGGCGTTGATATCGCGCATCAGGTCTTCGACGCTCCGGCGCTTGCCGTTTTCTTCCATGCGAAGGGGCTCGCCAATTTCCAAGACCCACTGCCCTAGGCCGACTCGGTAACAGATCGGCACAAAGATGACGCACTTGTAGCGCATGGCGAGGATGACCGGGGCGCGTGTCGTCCAGGCATAATAACCGAGAAAGGGCAACTCAAGGCCGCCGCTGCGATCTGCCTGATCACTGGCCAGAATGAGCAACTTCCCCCCCTCGGCCATCGCCCGTTTTAAATCCTCTGCACCTGTGCGGCGATCCACCAAAATATTGCCTGAGACCGTGCGCATCCGGTAAACGAGTTGGTCGAGCTTCGGCGGGCGGATGCCGCGATAGGTGGCCACCGCTTGATACCCAGGGATCAAAGCGGACATCCGGTTGGCCAGTTCGAAATTGCCGAAGTGGCCGCCAGTAAAAACCCGGTTCACCAGTCGCCCCTCAGCATCCACCGCCCGCACGCCTTCCGCGCCTTTAACAGAGAAGATTTTGAGGAGCTCCGCATCGTTCATGACCATGCCTTTCATGGCGCAGCCATAGACTTCGCCGAGCCGGCGGAAGTTCTCTTGGGCGATGGCGCGGATTTCCTCAGGCGACTTTTCGTGGCCAAAGCACATCGTCAGATTTTTCAGGGCCACGCGGCGATGCCGTGCATCCAGCCAGAAAGCGATCGCACCGCCGCAGCGGCCTAGACGAGCCACCCAGCGGACGGGCAGCGCCTGAATGAAGGCCAGGAATGCACGGACGACGAGATAGAGCAAATTTTCCATGATGAATCGACCGAGGCCGCGCAGGCTGTAAACGTGCCACCTGCACAGGTCAATCATGCCCTTCATTCGCAGGTGAGATGCTGGGTGAGCTGACTCTTTAACAGCTCGAAAAAATACCAACCCTGACTCTAGCGGAAAGCGGGAGGAATCGGATTTTTTGATCAACGCCATTCGCCATGACGATTGGCCGGAGGCGTCGTAAAATAAGGGCTGTCTCGTTGCGACAGTGGGAAGCAAGAGCGCGGGCTGTGTTTGAAGACGAGAGATAGTCTGGTGCTGAACTAAAAAGACGGATCGCTGAAGTTAGGTTTTCGATCCTTGGATTTTAACTGGAGTTTTGCCTTAGATGCCACGATACGTTTTCCATGGTTATGACGATGGAGGCGCGGCTGAAGCGACTGCTGGAAGCAGTGGAGATCCTGAATCGAAGGGAGCAGCCGATGTTTCAGGATCGCGTCTTGCAGGCCTGTCGGCACCTGTTTCCAGAAAGCTTCAGCGGCTTTCAGCTTTGGGACCGTCTGACGGGCATCCACACAGGCGGAACGGATGTTCCTTATGATGAAAACAGTCTGCTGGAAAGGTTTCAACGGGTGGGGGAATTGGTGCCGTTGCAGCACCCCGGTTACCCGCTGATCATGGCGGGTGAGAAGGAGGTGTTAAGGCTTTCAGACCTGACCACTCAGCGTGAGTTTGCGAAGACGGAGTTGTTCGATGTCGGCTTTAAACCGGTGGATCTTCGGCATCAAGTGGCGCTGCCCATTTTGACCCCGCAGCACCTGGGGGGCGTCACGGTTAATAAAGGCGGAAGTCAGGATTTTTCGGCGGAAGATTTGGAACTGCTGGGGATTTTTTCTCGGCATCTGGTGCTGGCGCTCCAAAATGAGATGATCCTTCTTGAGGCCCAGAAGCAGCAGCCCAAGGTGGCGATGCTGGATCACCTGACGCTGCGTCGTGCGGGCCTGACAAAACGAGAAAGTGAGGTGTTCGTCTGGATGGCCGAGGGAAAACGAGATCGAGAAATCGCGACCATTCTAGGCGTCAGTTACCGGACGGTGACCAATCACGTGTACTCGATCCTACGAAAACTTGGCGTGGAGACGCGCACTGCGGCCGTTAGCGCTCTGTGTGAGCGCTAAAACAGGGCAAAAGTGGGGGTTGGAACGTTTTTTTCACAAAATAAATACTTTCTGTGTAACCCGCGCCTGTGAACACGGTATAAATACAAAATGAGTAATCCTACTCATGGGCAAAGCTCACCGAGCCACCGTTCTTTCATACCGTCCTGAAGGAGGTTGAGTTTTCCGGTTGCCAGTGTTTCACGGGCATGAAGCTGCCGAAAAAAGGCAGCCTTCCTTCGGGACGGCCTTTGGTTTTAGTCGCCGCTGGGTGCTTTCACCCCACAAGTTGCCGCTCTCGCATCTCGCCTAGCGTCCAGTCGTATTCTTTCACCAGTTGGTCCACGACATCACCCGTGCGCATTTCGCCGGGCAGGACTTCCCAGGTGTAGGTTTCCATCTCGATGTGCTGGCACTTCGTTGGGTTTTGGGACAGCCAGTCCATGGCTCCTTCGATGTGGTCGCGCGTGCTTTCAAAGCCATCCGTCGGCTGAGCGTGCAGGGGAATGTGGAAGTGGACGCGCCATTCGTCTCCCAGTTCCGCCGGATTCGTCTGGGCGAACTGGAGGGCATCTGGCAGGTCCTTGAAGCGGCGCAGCGGGGTGGTGGGGCCGTAGTCGGCGATGACTTGGTGGAAGTACACCGGCTCATCAAAAGCGCGCAGTTTGGTCACCATCTCGGGGGTGGGTTTCAGCTTCAGCGCGGAGCTGAAGTGCAGCTTGCTGAGGCGGATGCCGGCGCCGGTGATGCGGGAGAGCGCACGCTTGGGCGTCTCATACTCGATGGCGAGGTGGCAGGTGTCGTAGTTCAGGCCGATGAACTTGAAGAAGTCTTTGTCCTGCGGGTGGCGGTCGTAATAAAGACCGAAGAATTTCAACACCTCCCCACTGGTCTCGAAGAGCCCGAGGGGTTCCGGCTCAAAGCCGAGGTGGAGGTCATGCCCGGTAGCGGCAGAGACGGTCTCGATGTGCTCGCGGCAGAGGCGAACGTTTTCAAAAATGGCGCTGATCTCGTCCCCGCCGATGTTAAAGGTTTTGTGCGAACCAGGGAGGGTGCTGACGCTGCCGCTGGCCCCTGGGGGCAGGAGCTGAGCCAGGATGTCGAACAGGCGCTTGGTGTATTCCAGCCGATCTTTGGAGGTCCAGTCCGGCAGGAAGACCTGCTCCTTCACTCGCGTGCCGTGGAAGGAGCCGTAGGGGAAACCATTGATGGTGAAGACGTAGCAGTTGTTGGTGGCTAACCAGTCCTTAAATTCGGCAATCTTTCCTGGTGCCAGCAGCTCCAGCGATGCTTGGTGGCCCAGACGCAGGCCGATGCCATAGGGCTTGTCCGGACTTACGCGTTCTTTCACCCGCAGGGTGTAGTCACGCAGGGTGGTCCAGGTTTGGTCCCAGGTTTCGCCACGGTGGATGTTGGTGCAGTAGCCGAGATGGATGCCGTGGTTGAGAAGCATGATTTGGGGGGAGGGGCCGAGAAAAGAGGGAGAGTTTGCGGTGGTTTGCTGTTGTTTGCAATGGTTTGCGGTGGGGAGTGTGCGCAACGGCACTGTGCCCGGTGCAAAGGCTAGGTGAGGTTGATTCTGAGAGCGGTGCAGGCAGGAGTGCCTGCATCACCCTCACTCCAGCGTTACCTTCAGTGGCTGGGCGTAGCTTTCCCAGGCTGCCTCGATGGAGGCCGCTTCGGCGGGGCCATCCGTAATGAGAAAGCGGTACTTCGAGACATAAGGCTTCCCTGGCTCGATGGACCAGTCCCCATCTTGGGAAGGGGCGATGCAGAGCTGGGGGTTCTTGGGGTTCAGCCTCAGCGGCTGGGGAAAGCGGAAATTGCTGGGGTGTATGAGAATGGCCATGCCAGCGGCTTGCCCCTCCACCGCGCCACCCATGTGGACCCATTTGGCCTTGGTGGAGTCACCCTTTTTGCGGTCATCGCCATTGCTGGTGAGCATGGTCACTTGGTCCACGGGGTCCCACTGGGCATGGCCGCGCACGCCTAGGCCGCCGTAGTGATAGGTGGGTAGCTTCAGGGGCGAAATACCCGCACAAGTCTGGGTAGAAGTGAGATCCAGAATGAAAGCGGGCGAATCCCCGCTGGTGAGGGCGTAGGCGGTGGCTTCCCAGGTTTCATCCAACACGGCTTTTTCCTTCCCTGCGGGGCGGTCCACAAAGCGGTGATGGCTGATGAACCCCGCCTGAACGGGGCCGCCCCAGCTTTTCACCAGGGATTGAAACTGAACCTCAGCCGTGAGGGTGCCGTCAGGCCCCTTGCCCTGATTCCAGAAATCGGGATGGCCACCCTCAAATTCCGTCTTTGTCCACGCTATCCAGATGCCGCGGTGCCAGCGGTGGTCCGCCGGGTGGTTACCTGTGACAAGCTTGCCGTTAGGCGTAAAAACGGGATGCAGGTGCGCGCCATGCTTAAACACCTCTGAAACACCTTTCGGCACTGGCCCGGCCGCCATTTGGTAATCAAACACCGGGCGCTTTTTTCCCTCCTGAAGATGGGTGAAATGCAGTGCGTCACCCGCCTTCTCCACGGTAAGGCCAGAGGGCGCGACAGGTGGGCTGGACGGGGCTTCCTGAAAGCGAAGATTTTCCCCCGCGCCAATCTGTGGCACGATTATCACCGCCTGCCCCTCAGCATTCACTTGCAGTGTGGAAACGACGGTGCCGTCCCTGCCTGAAAGCGTGTGTTCTCCCTGCCATTCCTTCGGCGCGGTGAAGGTGACGATGGTGCGTTTCTGCGCACGGTCTCCGCCGTGGACGGTGATTTGGATGGGGGCGGCGGCTAAGGTGGTGAAGGCCAGGGAAAACGGCAGGAGCAGTTTCATCATGCAGGGCTAAACGCGGCCTCTAGCGCTTTCGTTCACGGGGTCTGATAGAGGAGGCGCACTCACCCTTGTGCCAGATTGGCCAGTTTTTCCTTCAACAGTTGGCGAGCACGGTAGAGGCGGGTCTCGACGGCTTTTTCAGAGCAATCCAAAATATCTGCCATCTGCCGATACCCCAGATCCTGATAGGTGAAGAGCACCAGGGCCTCGCGCAGCTCATTCGGCAGGCTGGCGATGGCACGCTGCACCTCGCGCGCCGTTTCAGCCTGGCTCAGGCTTTCGTCCGGGGCCTGGGTGGTGGCTGGCTGGTCCAGTCCACCCTCTGTCAGTGAATCCAGCGAGGCTGCCGGATGGCGTTTTTGCCAGCGCCAGTGATTGGCCAGCAGGTGACGGGCAATGCGGAAGAGGTAACTGGAAAACGCTGCCTGCGGGCGGTAGCGATGGCGATGCTGGTAGAGGCGCACAAAGGTCTCCTGCGCCAAGTCCCCGGCAGTCGTGTGGTCATGCGTCATGTGCCAGAGAAAGGCGGCGAGACGGTCCTGCCAGCGGGCCATGATCTCATTCAGCGCCAGGTCGTCACCCTTTGCCAGCCTCTGCATGGCCGCTGCGTCAGCGTCGGGCATCAGTCAGGTCTGCCAGCGGTTGAGGTGATGAATTGCAGGGTTTCGTGGTCGGCGGGCAGGTGAGGTAACATCTGCCGGACGTAGGCCTGTGCGGCCTGGGGATTCATGGCGGTGGCCACTTTTTTCAAATGCTGCAGTGCGGTCTGCTCGCAGCTTTTGACATGCAGCTCATGGGTCTGCGTGGTGGCAGCCCCGGGCCCGTGGGTTTGCTGGGCCAGACGTAGCTGCTTGCGTGCTTCTTGTAATTGGGAACACAGCCGGGCACATTCGGCGCGCTGCCCTTCATGCTGGGCACATTCACGGGCAAATTCCTCTTCACTGAGAGCGAGGGTCGTGCGCATCCAGGCCAGGCTGGCGCGGGTCTCGGGTATCGCCGTTGGCTGCTGAACAGGTGTCTCTTTTTGCACCCACCACATCGTCACGATCAGGACTGCGCAGGCACCCGTTAAAGCCACCGCGCGTGGCTGGAAGAGCCAGGCAATGGCTCGCTTCCAAACAGACATCCGCAGGCTTTGCCTCGCCTGGATCTCTTGCCACACATGGCTGGCAAAGGCTGGCGACAGACCCGGCGGGGTGGCCGCGCTGTTCAAGAGATGATCGAGCTGTGGATCTGTCATGGCTGAAAAGAAAACGCCCTCACCCCAGAGCGGGGAAAGGGCGGATGTGGATTCATAGAAGGGCCCTCACAGGCCGTCTCTTCACGCCAGCAGAACTCATGCCGGATCAGCGTGAAGTCGCAGGCAGTACGGCGATGACCTGACCCAGATGATCCAGGAGGATGGTGTTCTGGTTCGGGTTATGCGCCTGGCCCATGTTCACCCGGGTGGGGGCTGGGGCCGGTGGTGGGGATTTGACTGCCACCGGGCGGCTCTCTCCGGCGAGGGCGGTTCCCGAAAGCATGGACAGTGAGGTGACGGCGAGGGTCAGCAAAAGGTAGGATTTCACAATGGTTTTTTAGGTTGGTAGGGTTGGTGACAGGCAGCCGGGAGATGCCTGTCATCAGGGCCAACACCGCCGCGCCTCGAAACCCTTGAGAAAAGTGTCTTTTTCTTTTCCCTGCCTTCCTCCGCCCGTGTTCCTCCTTGCTGAAAGAGACGGTCTCCGAGATACGCTAAATCCTTCCTGTGATGCTCTTCCGTATTTTTTTGCTCCTCGTCGGCCTAGCCACCCTGGGCCATGCCGCGCCTTTGTTTGACCGCAGCAACCTCGCCGCCTGGTGCATCGTGCCTTTTGATGCTGGAAAACGGGGGCCGGAAGCACGTGCCGCCATGTTGGAGAAGATGGGCGTCAAAAAATTCGTCTATGACTACCGTGCGGAGCACATCCCGCAGTGGGATGAGGAACTCACAGCGCTCAAAAAACATCATGTCGAGCTCTTCGGCTGGTGGTTCCCTACCTCCTACAATGAGGAAGCGAAAAAGACGCTGGAGCTTTTCAAACGCCACGGTGTGAAACCCCAGCTTTGGGTGAATGGCAACGGCGGCCCCATCGAGGTGAAAGACGCGGCTGATCAGCAGGCCCGCATTGCTAAAGAGGTGGCGCGGCTGAAACCCATCTGTGAAGCCGCAGCACCCCTAGGCTGCCAGGTCGCACTCTACAATCATGGCAACTGGTACGGCGAGCCGGAGAATGCCATCGCCATCGTCGAGGCGCTCAAGGCTCAGGGTCTCAGCAATGCGGGCCTGGTTTACAATCTGCACCACGGCCACGGCCACCTGAATCGCCTGGAAAAAGTGCTGCCTCAGATGCTGCCGCACCTGCTCTGCCTGAACCTCAATGGCATGGATGTGGCGGGCGATGCCAAGGGCCGCAAGATCCTGCCCCTGGGTATGGGCACGGAAGATGTGCGCGTGCTGAAGATCATCGCTGCCAGTGGTTACAAGGGTGTCATCGGCATCCTCAATCACACCAACGAAGATGCTGAAGGTCGCCTGCTGGATAATCTGGATGGCCTGGCTTGGCTGCTGCCTCAGATCGCAGGCAAAGCGGCCAGTGAAAAGCCGAAATATCGTACCTGGAAAGAGACCTCCGCGACAACGCCTGAAGTGCAGGCCAAACTCATGATGATGGGCCAGAGTGTGCCGTCGTTGAGTCCTGACTTTGGTCAGGCCCTGAAAGGCAGCCTGCGCATCGAAGGGCAAGAAGCTTACCGCACCTTACCCCTCAGCATTGAGTGCCGGGCCAAGCTAAACAGCGCTAAGAACTTCAACATTTTGGTGGCGAATGACCCGAAAAGTTCTGCCACGCATTGGGAAATTTACAGCTACAAAGACAGCGGCGTTTTCAGCCTGTATCTGCCAGGTCGCGGCGGTGAATATCGGACGAAGGTCAACATCTGCGATGGCCAATGGCATGACCTTGTCGCCAGCATCGAAACGGATAAAGTGATGCTTTACGTGGACGGCAAACTGGCGCTGGAGAAGGACGTGCCCCCGCTCCAAGGCAGCACCCAACCAGGGGACTTGTCCTTTGGCGACCTCGTGGAAGGTGGTGTCGGCTGTGACGGCGTGCTGGATGATGCGCGCCTTTCCCGCGGCCCCATGAAACCGCGCAAAGGTGACCACCCGCGCCAGCGCATGGATAATACCCTCGGTCTCTGGAACTTCGATGATCTGGATAGCCTGCTCGAAGGCACGGTCGCAGCTCCGGCTCCTGCCGAGTTCAAACCCGACCGCAAACCTTTGCGCGAAGACGAATATGCTCACTGGCAGGCCGAGGTGAATCGTGAGCGTGTTTTCGATTACTACGCCAAACAGGCCGTGCAGTTCATGGGCAAACCCCTGCCAGATCTCCTGCCCGGGTTCCCTGGCCTGGATGGCGGCCAGCAGGGCCACTGGGGAAATCAAAACGATGCCGTCACTTGGAAGGATGGTCGCTTTGCTACGTCCGATTTGGGCTCCGTCTTTAGCACTGTTTTCAAGGGCGCAGGTGTCACCGTGAACAAAGGCGTCTGCGTGCGGCTGGGGGATCTCTCCGCGTGTTTTGATCCTGAGTCCTTCAGCTTCCCGATCTTGTGGAAAGGTGGCTTCATCAAGCTCAGCGATGCCCGCCACGGTTTCATGGGCGGCGGGGTGATGGACGGCAAGAAAGTGGATGTTGACCGGATCGCTTTCAAAGACACACCAGTTTACCGGGGGTTTTATCGTGTGGGTAGCCAGGTGGTTTTTGTGGGCCGTCCGAAACCAAATTCAGGAGAAAAACTTTTTGTTAATCTGGGGCCGAAGGGTATGGAAACTGCCAGTGCGGACCTTGTGCAAGAATGCCTCAAAGGCGGCCCCACTCAGTGGCCGAAGTGGATCGAAACCAAGGGCGTTATCGGTCAAGGTGAACCCTTCGCCACGGACACTCTAACGATCCCTTTTGAGAACCCCTACGGCACACTGTTCTTCATCAGTGGCCATGACTTTTTCAAGGATGGCACGGCGGCGATCAGCACCATGACGGGTGAGGTCTGGCTGGTGCGCGGCATTGATGAGAAGCTGGAAAAGCTGCGCTGGAAACGCTACGCCACGGGCCTGCACCAGCCCCTGGGAGTGAAGATCGTCAATGACAAACTTTACGTGTTAGGCCGCGACCAGATCACCTGCTTGCATGACCTCAATGACGATGACGAGGCTGACTTTTATGAGTGCATGACAAATGCTCAGGAGACCTCCCCCGGCGGGCATGATTACATCACGGGACTGGAAACCGATGCCGAAGGTCGTTTCATCACGGCCTCCGGCAATCAAGGCATCATCCGCATTGCCGATGCGAAAGTAAACGTGCTGGCCACGGGCTTCCGCAATCCGAATGGCATCGGCCTTTCGCCTGATGGTCGTTTCATCACCACAAGTGTGCAGGAGGGGGACTGGACCCCGGCGTCCTCCATCTGTCAGGTAGAGTTGGGCAAGAACGAAGGGGCCCATTTCGGCGCAGGAGGTCCTAAAAATGGCCAGCCTCCGGAGCCGCCTTTGATGTATCTACCGCGTGGGGAGGACAACTCGTCCGGCGGCCAGTGTTTCATCACGGGGCAGCCATGGTCGGCGCTCAAGGGAGAAGGCAACTTCGCCCACTTTTCCCCGGGCACGGGCACAGGCTGGTTGGTCATGCGCCAGCAGGTGGAGGGCCGCTGGCAGGGGGCCGCCGTGCGCATCGCTGGCAGTTTTGATTCCGGCTCGCAGACCGGGCGCTTCCGTTCCCTGGATGGCCAGCTTTACGTCACGGGCATGCAGGGCTGGGGCAGCTACACGCCGAAGGATGGCTGTTTCCAAAGAGTACGTTATACCGGTGGCAAGGTCGCCGTGCCGATTGGCTTTGAAGCCCACGACAATGGCGTGCGGATTCGTTTTGACCATGCCGTAGATGCCGCCATCGCAGCGAAGGCCAGCAACCACTTCGCCCAATGCTGGAACTACAATTACAGCGCCGCTTACGGCTCGCCTGAAATGTCCGTTCGTTATGCCGATACGGCAGGTCATGATCCCCTGGAAGTCCGCAGCGCCCAGGTGCTGGAAGGTGGCAAGACCCTGTTCCTTGAGATCCCCCAACTCGTCCCCGCCAGCATGATACATCTGCGGGTCGGCGTCAGTGGCGAACGTGCTCACGATGTCTTCCTCACCGCCCATGCCCTGGCCCCCGCGTTCACCGATTTTCCAGGTTATCAAAAGGTCGCCAAGACCTGGACAGCTCCGGTGAAAGGCGCTGCAAAGACCACGGCTAAACTCAACCCTTGGGCCAAAGGCGAACCGGGCCGCGAGATCATCGTGGATGCCGCTCTAGGTCTGCAATACGTGCAAAAGCAGCTCACCGCAAAAGCCGGTGAAAAGCTCACCCTCACCTTCAAAAATCCCGATGTGGTGCCGCACAACTGGCTACTCGCCAAACCCGGCTCTTTGCAGAAGCTTGGGGATCAGGTGAACCTCATGATCACCGACCCCAAAGGCCTCGCCAAACACTACGTGCCCGATTCCCAAGACGTCCTCGTTTATACCGACATGACGAACCCGAAAGAGCAGTTCACCATCCACTTTGAAGCTCCGAAAGAAAAAGGCGATTACCCCTACCTCTGCACCTTCCCCGGCCACTGGATGGTCATGAACGGCGTGTTGAAGGTGGAGTAAGCCGCCTAACTATTTTTGCAATCATGAAAAAACAGAAGCCTGTTTGCCTGTAGCAATCAGACAAGAGATGCTACACAGGTCATGAAAAAGCCACTTTCAGCACAAGGTCTAGATGTCCAAGATAGACGTTTCATCTTCAAACTGGCAGACATGGTAGCAGATTACATTGAGATGGATGAGACTCCAGACTCCATGAATCGGCTCAAGGCTTTGCCAGAGCATTGGCGCTATCTTTTGCCTCTGCTATGCTACTACAACGAAGTGAATAATGGCGGGCATCATCAATACTTGTGGAATTCACAAGGGGCATACCGAAGTCTGGTTGCTGAAGGCCTCAAATATTATCAAGCCGACCAATTTGAGAAAAATTACATTGAGGTCATGACTCTCTATAAACCCGGACTTTATGAGGTCTCTAATGGTGCCTCATGGGAGTCTTTTCAAGGGACCTATAAAGAGGACAGATATGACAGACAAGATTCTCTCTTTTTTAAGCTTTCTCCAAATCTTGCTGAACTCTTGGCGAAAGTGGTCAGGGAGAATCTTGAACTGTATCAGTGATGTTGCTGCAGCATTTTAATCAAATGGGATCTTTAATCCGAAGCGTTGCAAAAGCTTTGGCTAAGCTCATCACGTGATCAAGCTTCACAAGCAGTTGTAGTTCTTCATTTTCTTTAGCACTGAGGATGCCCGCTTTCTGTTTCGTGAGCAATTTAGTCAAGTGCCTTGCCGCCGAAAGCGATGGATGGAACCCCGCCAGCTTTTCCTTGCCAGCGGCCTCGGCGATGAATTTGGCGATTTCTTCGCAGGGTTTCATGAAATCAATCACTATGGTTTAAAGTAGATTGAAGCCCGGGCTTCGGATATCACTCCCACTGGCTGCCCTTGGTGCCCACGTAGGTCATGCTGAGGCCGATGACGATGTGGGCGAGGAGTACGAAAGCGGCGAGTTCAGGGGAGACGAGGGAGGTGTCGGTAACCTTTTTCACGGCGTCGTAAAAGGCGGTGTCGCTCATGCTGCGTAGGCTGCCGGACCAGGCCCAGAAAGCGGCGATGAAGGGATTGACCGCGCCCTCTAGCCAATCGGGCAACGTGAGCACCGCGCCGGAAAGCGGTAGTTGAAAACCGACGAGGTAGATGCTGAGGATGGTGGCTTTTTCCGGGCTACGACTCAGCGCGCTGATGCCCAGGCAGATGCTGGTCATGGCGGCGGAGGAAAGGACCAGCAGCACCAGTTTCACCAGCAAATCTCCAGGTAACCCGCCCACGATCATGTCCACAAACACCCCCATCCACACACTTTGGGCGAGGACAAAGACGCCGAGGAAAAGCACCTTGCTGATGAGGTAGGCCAGGGTGCTGAGGCCGCCTAACTTCTCGCGTTCCAAAATGAGGCGTTCGCCGGCGATTTCACGTGCAGCGTTGTTGCTGGCCATGAGGGTGACCAGCACGACCTGTAGCATGATGAGCCCGCTGACGATGCCGCCAGCCTGCAATTGGTCGAACTGATGCTGGGCCTGCCGCTGCATTTCATACACGATGTCTGTCTCCTGCCGCTGGTTGAGCTGCTTGAGCGGTTTGATGCCATCCAGGGCAAAGATGACGACTAACAAAGGAAAGCCGATGAGCATGGCCAGATGCAGTCCGACTTGGCCGCGATCTCGACGAAAGATGGTCCAGCGCCGATGCAGCAGGGTGAAGACTTGGCTGAACAGGCTGGGTAGTTCCTCGGGGGCCATGGGGTTGGGTTCCTCAGCGGATTCTTCCGCGTCGGTGTTTTCAGGGGTGGCCAGCTTCTCAGCCTTGCCTTCAAACAGCATGGACTCGTAATAGCTGCGCTTTTTCTGCCATGACTCATGCCACTCGACTGCATCGCGCTGGGTTAGGCGCAGGTACACATCTTCGGCATGTTCGACGGTGAAATAGTGGGTGAGGAGCTTCGGTGCCCCATGATAAACGAGGCGGCCTTGATACATCACCAGCACGCTATCAAAGGCCTCTAGGCTGGCGAGACTGTGGGTGACATTGATGACTAGCCGCCGCGGGTTTTGCCGGGCCAGTACTTTCAGGAGTTCGGTGATCTCCGTCTCGGATTTGGGGTCTAGACCGCTGGTGACTTCATCACAGAGTAGCAGGCAGGGATTCGTGACCAACTCCAGGGCGAGGCCCAGGCGGCGTTTTTGCCCCCCAGACAGCACTTTGACACGGCGGTCTGCTAGATCGGTGAGGCCCGTGACGGAGAGGATGTGATCTAGTTTAGGTTCAAAGTCATCCGTGCCGGGTAACTGAGTGCGAAGGGCCATGCTGCTGGCGATGCATTCCTCCACGGTAAGTAGATCATGGGCGACGCTGAATTGCGGCACGTAACCTAACTCCCCAGGGTGCAGATCTTCTTCCTCTTGCAGGTCGCGCCCTTCCCATTTGAGCTCCCCCTGGGATTGTTCCTGGATCCCGGCGATGACCTTCAGCAGCGTGGTTTTACCGCAGCCGGAGGGACCGACGATGGCCATGAGGTGGCCCTGGGGGACGCGGAGGTTCACCTCACGCAGGAGGTAGAGGCTGTCCTGCTCTGACCCCGGAGGGGCATCCACTTCAAGACCGACATTGAAAGCTTCCAGCATAAACGGTTGTTATACCGTCAAAGCTGAATGGCATGGCAAGATAAAGCGATGCTGCGCACGCATTTTTTTGTGTTCGGCCATCTTCTGGGCAGTTATGCATTCTGTATGAGCACCCGTTCCCGTCGTCGTTCTGGCAAAAGCCCACGCTGGCTCCTGGTCTTGGTCGCGTTGGCCATCGCTGGCATCGTGCTTGTGTTGCTGATGCCCATGCTGGTGATGAATTGGGTGCGAGGGTATCTTCAGGAAGAGGCCTTTCGCGGGCGGATGGAGCAACTCTTTGGCACCCAAATGCGCGGAGAAGTGAAGCTGGCCCCACTGCGCTGGACGGGGGATGAGGTGACTAGCACGGAGGCCGGTGTGACCACGGCGAATGGCTGGCAGGCCCAGCTGGATGGGCTGCATCTCACGCTGGACTGGAATGCCTTTCGCCAGGGGAAATGGCGCACGGTGGGGGCTGGGGTGGACAGTCTTAAGCTGGAGCGTCTGGCGGCCCCCGTGATTGCGTCGCCCCAGGCTGAGAGAGCGGTGGCGGGTGAAGACTGGACTGCAAGCAGCAGCATCCCTGCTTGGTTGCGTCGCTACTTGCCGGATGAAACGGAGATGGATGGACTGCAAGTCTCGCGCTTTTCTCTCCTGCATCCCGGGCCCTGGAATCTTCGCGATATGCATGTGCGGGTTGGCACCTGGCGGCAGGGAGAGACTTCGTTTCAGGCCACGGTGGAAGGCGGCTTGGTCGAAACGCCGATCCTGCTGCCTGCGCAGTTGGTACCGGTGAAGTTGAATCTCACGCGTGCTTCCGTGCGCATTAGCCGTGAAGACGTGCATTTAAAAGAGGCCACTTTGAAATGGTTGGATGCTGGGGAGGTCACAGCAAGGGGGCACCTGCGCCCTCAGGCAGGTACATGGGAAGCGACGGCGCATTTGAAAGGCATTCCGCTTCAGGAGTGCCTAACCGAAGATTGGAAAATTCGTTTGAGTGGAAATGTCGAGGGGGAGCTCAATGCGCTGGGTAGCACCGTTCTGACTCCCACGGTTAAAGGTCGTCTGAATCTTCGCGAAGGGGTGCTCACGGCGCTGCCCATCTTGGATCAATTGGCCGCATACACCGGGGTGGAGCGATTTAAGCGGTTGGTGCTGGACGAGGCCCGTGCTGAAGTGACAAGCACTGACAGCCGCAAGACCTTTGAAAAGATCCTCCTGAAATCGAATGGGCTGCTGCATCTGGAGGGGCAGCTCGTGGTGCAGGGAGAGCAGATCGAAGGAAACTTTTTGTTAGGAGTGACACCTGAGACGCTGAAGTGGATCCCAGGGGCTCAACAGCATGTTTTTACAGCGGCGAATCCCTCTGGTCCGGCAGGCATGCTGTGGACGCCCCTGCGCATCACTGGGACGTTGCAGGCCCCACGTGAAGACCTGACAGCACGGTTAGCCGCAGGCGCTGGCAAAGCGGTGCTGGATGTTCCTGGCCAGGTGGTCAATCAAGGCAGCGAGCTTTTGCTAACACCCGTTTTGGGGAAGGAAGCGGGAGCTCTCCCCAATGAAGTCCTACGAGGCGCGACGGATGCGACCGGCAAGGCCGTGGAAACTGGGGTGAAGCTGCTGGAAGGCATCGGGGGTGGCCTCTTGGGCAAATGATACCGCCCGTGCTTATCGTCACAGCACGACCCCAGTTTTGCCAACCCCTCAAACATAGGTCGGCAGCCAGGCTTCCATGGCTAAGCTGGCTGCGCCGAGGGCACCAGCATCGTCGCCTAACTGGGAGCGTACCAGTTTCAGAGGCACTTCATAGAGGGCGGGAGCTACCTGGATGGAGGCGAGCATGACCGCTTTGCAAAAGCGATCTCCCAGGGCCGTCAAGGGACCATGAAGGAGACAGAGCTTGGGGTCTAAAAGGAGCTGCACACAGCCCAGCACGCGGGCATAGTCTGCGGCTACTTCATCCCAATGAGTACTGGGATCATTGACTAGACTGGCCATGGCCGTGTGGAGGTCATCCGGCACGGGGGCCGTCTCACTCAGGCCCGCGAGGCGGCGGTAGCTCATGGGCGCACTCAGCCAGTGGTGCAACTCCCGCCGACTGCCATCACCACTCAGCGGCCAAGGCCACAGGCCGATCTCACCCGCTGCATGGTGAGCGCCATGGACGAGTTTCCCGGCTTGCACACAGGCGATGGCAAAGCCACTGCGAGGACCTACGATGATGTAGTCCTTCTCTTCCCGGTGCTCTCCAAACCAGCGTTCTGCGAGGGCGATGCTGCGTAGGTTATTCTCCACCTCGACCGGGACTTTAAATTTCTCAGTCAGCAGGCTCTTCAGGGGTACATTTTCCCAGCCGCGTACAAATGAGTAACGCAGGGAGATGCCTTCTTTAGAATTCACCAGTCCCGGGGCTCCGACTCCCACGCCGAGCAGGGGCCTGGATTGCCGGGTCTGCAACTGGGCGATGCTAGAAAGGATGCTGGCCTCGACTTCTGCCGCCGAAGGATTTGCGGGAAGAGGCACCTTTTCTCCAGATAAAATCTGGCCCGAAAAATCCAACCCGATGACTTGGATACGGTTGGCATTGAATTCGACACCGGCAAACCAGCCGGGCTCCTGCTTTACCATCAAGCGTCTCTTTGGGCGGCCCATGAAACCATGTTCCAGCCCGGATTCACTGAGGTGGCCTGTGGCGATGAGCTGATCCACATACAGCCCGACGGTGGAAGCGGAAATGCCCAAAGCCTTCGCCAGAGTGGTGCGCGAGGTGGCTCTTCCACTGCGGATGTGAAGGATGGTGGAAGCGTACAGTTGGCGGAGATCCGATGTTTTTTGGCGCATGACTGTCGGGGGGACTCAAGAAAAGCTTTAGATTCGCGGTTTGGAAATCCAAAGTGCTATTCACGTTCATTTACTGCGGAATCCAAGTATTTTACATCATTCCAACCACTCATTATCCAGTACGTCTGTATCCGTATCATCCTCATGGATGGCTTCATGAATGACGCGCTCGGTCATTTCATCCAGATAATTCTTTAGCACGGCACTGAGTTCTAGAAACTCTGGCCACAAGGTCTGGTCCACGAAGGTCACGGGCACCCTGACCATCACGGTGGTACGGCGCTGGCGAGCGTAGCGGTAGGGTTTCAGCGAATAGCGCCGCAGCAGGGCCACAAACAGTTTCTTGGACCAGTCATCCGTGAGCGTGAACTTGTATTCGATGGCGGCTTCTTTCTGCTTGGCCTCATTCAGACGTTTTTGGATGCGTGCCAGGGCATCCGCAGCGGCCATCTTTTCCCCTGCGGTCGCTGCACCTGCGTACAGTCGCTCGATCTTGCGAAGCTTTTCGAGCAAGTCTTTTTCTGACATGGTGCAGGGGGCGGGAGGCAGCCGTTACACCTCTAGCTGGATGCCTAGCTCACACACTTGGCGGGGCGGCAGGTCAAAGTAGCCCGTGGCAGGCCTGGACAGGCGGCTGAGGGTGACAAAGAGCCGTTTCCGCCAGCGGGCCATCTTGCCAGGGCCGTTCGTCAGCAGGATCTCCCGGCTTTGATAAAAGGTGATGCCCGCGCGCTTCAGCTTGGTCTTTTCGCTGAGGGCGTGACACAGGTCGTCAAAGACCTGGGGCGACTCGGCAAAGCCGTAACGCAAAACTACCCGGTAAAATTCGTCGCAGTGCTGCTCGATCTCGTGCCTCGTCTGGCCGCGCAGATGCGGGACGTCTTCGAATTTCACCGTGAGCAGCACCACCTGCTTATGCAGGGCTTTGTTATGCTTCAAATGATGCAGCAGGGCCAGGGGCAAGCCATCGGCACTGGCAGACATGAAAACAGCGGTACCAGGCACCCGAACGATGCGGTCCTTTTGAATCTCATCCACCAGGTGTTTCACGGGCAAGCGCCCGCGCTGCATGGCCTGGAAGAGGAAAGCACGCCCATCCATCCAGGTCTTCATGATCAGCCAAATGAACGCGGCGACCACCAGAGGGAACCAGGCTCCCTGCATGAATTTTACCAAACTGCCCGCGACGTAACCAAACTCGATGATCATGAAGACCATCACGGGAAGGAAGGCCTTCCAGAAGGGCCAATCCCAGATGCGCCGTGCGACGAAGAAGAACAAAATGCTGGTGAGCAGCATTTCTAAAGAGACCGAAAGCCCGTAAGCAGAAGCTAGAGCGCTGGAGGTTTTGAAACCGATCACCAATGCGATGCAGGCCACCATGAGCAAAAAGTTGACCTGTGGCATGTAAATCTGCCCGCGCACGTCGGGATTCGTGTGGACGATTTTCAGGCGAGGTAGGTAGCCCAATTGGACGGCCTGCTGGGTCAGCGAGAAGACCCCGGTAATCATGGCCTGGGAGGCGATGATGGTGGCAGCGGTGGCCAGGATGATCATGGGCACGAGCAATGCCTGCGGCACGAGATTGAAAAACGGATGCTCGACGGCATCCGGGTTATTCACCACCAGGGCCCCCTGGCCGAGGTAATTCAGGGTCAGGGCAGGCCAAACCAGGAGAAACCAGGACTGCTGAAGCGGCTTGTGACCAAAGTGGCCAATATCTGCATACAATGCCTCACAACCCGTGACGGCCAGCAGCACCATGCCCATGATGACGATGCCGTGATAACCGTGATGGATCAGATACATGAAACCCCAGTGGGGCGACAGGGCCTGGATCACTTCGGGATGCTCGAGAAACCGATACAGTCCTAGCCCCCCGAGGGCGAAGAACCAGACAATCATGATGGGACCAAAGGCGACGCCAATCTTATCCGTCCCGTGTTTTTGTACGACGAAAAGGCCCATAAGGATCGTCACGGCAATGGGGACCACCCATTGAGAAAGCCCGGGATTGATCTGTTTGAGACCTTCTACGGCAGAAAGCACCGAGATGGCCGGGGTGATCATGCCGTCCCCATAGAGAAGCGAAGCCCCAAACAGGACCACCAAGAGCACAAACGACATGCTTTTTGGAGAGAGGGCTTCCTTCTTGGACCGCAGCAGGGATAGCAGAGCAAACATGCCCCCTTCACCCTGGGCGGTGGCGTAACTCAGGAGGCTGAGGTACTTGACTGCCACCATGATGGTCAGGGACCAAAACATGAGGGAAATGGGCCCGTACACCATTTCGACGCCATGGATCGTGGGATCATAGCCTGCATGGTCCAAACATTCCCGCAGAGCATACAGCGGGCTGGTACCAATATCCCCAAAGACAACTCCCAGAGCCACCAGGGCGAGGGACCAGTTATTTGACGGTTTATGTTCGGACATTTGGATTCTCCGGAGCAGCCGGAGGCCTGAGGAATGAAGCCTTCAGAGGCTAACTAGCCGGGAACAGGATGGGGCGATGTTCCGAAAGGTTTCATTCAAATCAAGCAAAAGCGTGGAAGGCGACGGCAGAGCACTGGCAGACAATCCAGGGACCTGAAGCCGACTAACCGAGCGGTCGCAATAGACACAGACCCGCACTTCATTCAACTACCGTCTTTGCAGAGAAGGGGGCACTCCTTCGTCACCGTCCATGGATGATCCGGCGCGATTCCATGTTCTGAACGCTGCCCTGCTAGCCGGAGGCCCGTGCGGACGTTATTCTCTGCATCATGAGTTTGGAACGTGAGCTACACGCGGAATACGCCCGCTACTGCACCCGCCGCTGGTTCTTTAAAGAATGCGGGGTGGGCATGGCTGGCCTAGCGGCGGCGGATCTGCTGGCCCCACAGGCCACAGCGGCCCCCTCGGCGGTGAATCCCCTGCTGCCCAAGCGGGCTCATTACCCCGCCAAGGCCAAACGCGTGATTTACCTGTTCATGGGTGGAGCTCCGAGTCATTTGGAACTTTTCGACAATAAACCCGAGCTGGCGAAGTGGGATGGCAAGCTGCCCCCGGCGGATCTTTTAAAGGGTTACCGCGCTGCCTTCATCAATCCCAACAGCAAGCTCATGGGGTCGAAGTACGCCTTTGCCAAACATGGGCAGAGTGGGGCGGAGATCGGTGAGCTACTGCCCCATACTGCGAGGATGGCAGATGACCTCACCATCGTGAAGTCCATGAAGACGGATGCGTTTAACCACGCCCCAGCGCAGATCCTCATGAGCACCGGCGCGCAGATCTTTGGGCGGCCCAGCTTTGGGGCCTGGACCCTGTATGGACTGGGGACGGAGAACCAGGACCTGCCAGGGTATGTGGTGCTGCAGAGTGGGCAGAAAGGCCCCAGCGGCGGCATGTCGAATTTTGGCTGCGGTTTCCTGCCCACCATGTACCAGGGTGTGCCCTTCCGCAGCAGTGGCGAGCCCGTGCTATACCTCAGCAATCCGAAAGGCGTCAGTGAGGCCACGCAGCGCAACACGCTGGATGTTTTAAAGCAGATGAACGAGGAGCGGCTGGGGGTGATGGGAGATCCAGAGATCGCCTCTCGCATCAATAGCTTTGAGCTTGCCTACCGCATGCAAAAAACCGCCCCGGAGGTGATGGACATCAGCCAAGAGCCGCAGCACATCCTGGACATGTATGGGGCCAAGCCAGGGGAGGCCAGCTTTGCTAACAACTGTTTGTTAGCGCGGCGGTTGATCGAGAGTGGCGTGCGTTTTGTGCAGCTCTTTCATGAGGCTTGGGATCATCATGGCGGCCTAACCAAAGGTCTGAAAGAGCAGTGCGGGCTCACGGATCAACCCTGCGCGGCCCTGGTGCAGGACCTCAAGCAGCGCGGCCTGCTGGAGGATACGATTGTGATCTGGGGCGGTGAATTTGGTCGCACACCGATGGTGCAGGGGGGCAGCGATGGGCGAGATCATCACCCGAATGCCTTCACCATGTGGTTTGCCGGCGGTGGCATGAAACCGGGTCTGACCCTGGGCGCCACGGATGAATTTGGCTTCAATGTGACGGAGGACCCGGTGCATGTGCATGACCTGCATGCCACGCTGCTGCACCTGCTGGGTTTTGAGCACACGAAGCTGGCGGTGAAGTTCCAGGGCCTGGACATGCGGCTGACGAATGTACATGGGGAATTGGTGCCGAAGTTGCTGGCGTGATGCTCAGTCGCAGCTTCATTCCTCCTATGATCACCCTCCTCAGCGGCACGAACCGTCCCGGCAGCAATACACACCTCGTCACGACGCTGATTGAGCGCATGTACTTCCAGTTAGGCGTGCCCTGTCAGGTACTGGATCTGGCGGATCTACCGCCCGAGATCTTTCTGCCTTCCTCGTATGCGGAAAAGCCAGCCGCTTTCGCGCCGTTTGCGGAGGCTATTTTAGGCAGTGATGGGGTGGTTATCGTCACCCCTGAATACAACGGCAGCTTCCCTGGAGTGCTGAAGTACTTCATCGATATGCTGCCCTTTCCCGCCAGTTTTGAAAATCGTCCCGTCTGTTTCGTCGGCCTCGCTGCTGGCATGTGGGGCGCCCTGCGCTCCGTGGAGCAGCTCCAGCACATTCTCGGTTATCGGAACGCGCATTTGTTCCCGAGTCGGGTTTTTATCCCTGGGGTGGGGCAGGTCCTCAAAGAGGGACAGATCCAGGATGCGGAGCTGGTGGAGCGGCTGCGCAAACAGGCCGTGGGCTTCACAGACTTTGTGAGGCGGCTGAAAGCGTGAGGCTAGGTTAGCGATTGCGCTTCTGCAGGTCTTCGCTGGCTTGGTCCAGCACCCGTCGTTCATCCGGTGTCAGGCTGTGCATGCCTTCGCGGCTGATTTTTTCCAGGATGTCATCCACCGCAGGGCTGTGCTTTTTCACCTTGGGTGCGGCTGGCGCTGGGCTGACTTTGCCACCGCTGCTGCGCGCAGGATTCGGGGCATTGCGGGAGGCTGGAGGCGTGGCCTTGAAGGTGGGGATTTTAGGCAGGGTCAGCGCCCCTTGCTCATAGCGGACGTAAGCGATAGCGCTGCCGATTTGCCCGGTCAGGATGAGCAGGCCTATCCAGTCCTGAGAGGCGATGGTGGTCAGCATGGAGATGCCGACAAAAATAGCCGCCAGGACCCACACCTCCACGGTGAAGAAGATCATGGAAAGCTGCACACGTGGATACAGGGTGGCGAAGGCGATAAACACGCCGAACTCCCACTCCCGCATGCCCATGCAGCCCCGGGAGGGTGCGCCCAAGAGGCCGACCAAAGTGATCAGCAAGGGGGTGATGAGGAGCAGGAGGATGAGCAGCCGCACAAAGCTGGTGCGGCCCAGGTGGCGTTCCACCGCTTCGCCAAAGCGCCAAAGCATGAAACAGCCGACCAGCAGCCAGAGGTTCGGCGGATTCACCAACAAGTAGGTGAAGGGTGCCCAGAGGTGCAGGCGCTGCCAGTCACTGAAGGTGAAGATCAGCGCATCCAGAGACCCAGGGGCCATGCCCATGAGGAGGCTGGTGAGGATCATGCTGGCCACACCGCCTAGGGCGAGGAAGGCCGAGAGATAGACCGGGTTTCCCTTCCACCAGGTGAGGGGGAGGTGGTCTTTGGATTCAGGCAACCAGGACATGGGGGATAAGCTGGATGTTTTTTTCGATTCTGCGAAGACAAAGATCAACGCACAGACCGCTCTGGGTTACAAACACGCATCTGCCTTGGAATACCATAGAAGGGGAACCTCGTCGTTCCTTTGATACTGCTCCATTGGGAGACCTTAACATAGATACATCCACCATGATCACACATATTCAGTACTTCGGTTGCGATGCCCGTCCCGAGTGGGATGAAAAACTTCAGGCTTTGTTCATGGAAGCACGTCAGCACAAAGCTGTGTCCGACGCCTCCGCCCGTGTGGAAGAGCCCCAGAATGCCCCGTATCGCTATCGGATTACCGTGACTTTGAAAGCCCCCGGCCCAGACATCCAGGCCCACGGGGATGGTTACACTTTTGACGAAGCCTTGATCGGCGTGCGCGCAGGCGTCCGCCAGGTGCTCAAACGCCACGCGGAAAAAGCGGCCCAGCAAACGGGCGCTGCGCGTGGTGTGAAGGCCGCCCACCGTGGCTAAACGCACGGTGATTGAAGTCTTCGTTTCTTTATCAACCCTGGCAATCCGCGCGATGCGGATTGCCAGTTTTGTTTTAGAGTGGCTCGTTCTGCCTTACCTGCCCAGAGCCTTGCGGATCACGGGCTCAAAGATATCGGCCTGGCGCATGAAACCCAGGTCGCTGGCGTGGGAGGCATCCGTGGCGCCTTCGGTATCGTCGCCGTAAAGGCTGTCGCCGGGGATGTAGTGCAGGTTCTTCACGCCTTCTTTTTGCAGCGTCTCATAGGCGGCCTTCAGCGCGGCGTGGTTATCCGTGTGGAATTGCTTCTTAGCGGGGGTGATCCAGTCATTGGTGAAACGGCGATCTTCCACCAGGATGATCGGCGTTTCAGGCTTGGCTGCGCGCAGTTGTTTCACCAGCGGAATGCATTTCTCGGTGACCTGCGCAGGCTGCATGTTGGGCAGGCAATCAATCACGTACACAGCGGCGTCGAGCTGCACCAGGTAATCGCCCACGGCGGTATCCATGCGGCCATTGCCGGAGAATCCCAAGTTCACCACCGGCATGTCCAAACGGCGGCCCAAGATGCCCGTGTGCACCATGCCGGGGCGGCTGGCACAGGCCCCATGGGTGATGCTGGTGCCGTAAAAGACCACGGGCTTGGCTGAGCGCGGGGCCAGTCCTTCGAACTTGCTGCCTTTCGCCACGCCGATGCTCAGGGACTCGATGCCATTGTACAGCGGCAGGTAGGCCGCGTATTCGCGCTGGCCAGGGGCCAGGCCCTTGATGATCTCCGCCTTCACTTCCTGGGCGGCGGGTTTCGTCACCTGCACCCACTTCCACTTGCCGCCGTCTTTTTCATCGCGGGCATACAGGTCCACCCCGCTGACGCCCGTGGCAGGCATGTGTGGCATGCCGATGCCCGGCTTGCTCAGTTTGTAGTGCACACTGATGGCCTCGGCATTCGTCTTGAAGCGCACCATCATGCCCGCACTGTCGCGGCTCAGATTCCACACCGCCGACGTCACCTTGCCCTCGGCACTGGCAGGCAGGCGATCAAACCAGCGCAACCGCTTCTGCTCCGGCAGGATGCGCCCTTCCACCCCCCAGGCCGTCACATCATGCCACTCCAGATTGTCCTCCGCCTTCTTGTTGACCCCCATCGCCGGATCCAGCTTGGAAACATCCGGTGTCTTGGTCGGCGCTTTCTGGGCATGAGAAAGGCCGCTCAGGGCCAGCAAAAGAGCAAAAGGAAGAAGACGCATGGGATGGGAAGGGGAAGTGGGCAGAGTTTTTTGCGTGAGTTGGCCGTGGTTGGTCAAATGGCAGCAAGATGACGTGGCGAAGCGGGGCAGTATTGCAGGGGAAATGAAGGGGGGTGGGGTTGTTCTCGGGCCGCTTTCAGTATGAGGGAAATAGGAAAACAAGATTCTGGCAAAGGCACGTTATTAGGACAATCAAAGAACGGCAGCCGTTGCCGCTGGGGTAGAGCCCACTGGATCTTCAGCCTGAGTGAAGCCGGAGAGCCCGGCCAGCCTCCGCACCGTACTACCTTTAGCACCGAGTTCTGCAAATGCCGCAACTGCACTGGCACTCACGCCCTCCTGTGGACCCTGGACACGTCCACCACGCCGCTGACGCTGGGGTGTGAGTCCAACGAACATCAGGACGCGATGCTGGTGCATATCCGGGATGGAATCTCCCGAGCCACCGAGTTGGCGGAGGTCACGTCCGTATTGCCCGCCACCGTTTCCCGAATGGAAGCCGCCTTGGTCAAAACTTGCCACATCACTATTCAGAATCGTCGGTGCTGGCCTGTCTGAGCTGCACCTAGAGATTAGGGGCCAGCCCATCCTATCAATTTCGTTTTTCCCTCTTGTTCCTGGGAAACGAGATACGAAGCAGAAAAGGGAGAATTTTGTCAACCATAGGGTTGAGCAAGTAATGAGAAAGGGTATCTGCCATGAAGTTTTCCTGAACCTTCCTCGACACCTAAGGCTCGGCAACTGTCACTATTAGACAGCGGAGGACAATATGGCTGTTAACCGTCTGCTTGCCCTTGAGTATGATCGAAGGATGTTAAGTCCTTAAGTTCATGGGTTGTCTTAATTCGTCCATTTCTGAATGTAACCGTTGTTTTCAATATAGTGGCAATGCAATCTTTGTTATAAAACTCTTTCGACAGATTGAATGCCTGCTCAGGAGTTAGCGTGTCACTGATTTTGCCGCTGATTTTGTAGCCGTCTTTATCAACAAAATCAAACTTCCATGATTCAAGTAAGGCACCACGAAATACTCCAATAATCTGGATATTTTCTTCATTTGTGAAAGTGCCTGCAACACGTCTAAATGCTTCAGACGCTTGGTGGGGATTCATTTCACAACGAGAATCGCCGCTTTCAAGCTTCAACCCTGCCTTGCCTTTTTCGATAACATCCAAAAAATTCTTCAACCCAACGATCACACGCGGGCCTGTTTGATCAAGTTCTGAAGCAAAGTCTTCATCACTCGTAGATGCTGCGATCACAAGCTTTGTTATGTGAGTCAACGTGTCTGCAAGTTGTTCTTCTTCAAACATTTCATCGCTTTCAGCTCTGACCAATTCCATTCCGAAAGACCCGCGAGGTAGGGATGTTAAAAGCAGTCGAGAATTGGCTTCACCGAATCGTGATCCACGAGTGCCTACCACCCCATGCCAACGGTCCGCGTAGTCAGCCATGACCATGCTTTGAAACGGCTCTAGAACCCTGCCCGCAAATCGAGCATCGATGCCAAGCGATCCTTGAACAGGACCACCTGAGAAGAGCAAAAGAGCGCGTGCTTCTTTTGTCCCTAGAGGTAGTGCCTCAATGCGCTCTTTCAGCTCAGAAATTTTCTCTGCAAAGCCTGCAGCCATGAAATCATGATCTTTCACCAGCGAATACATGCGCTCTGCATCCAGCAACTGTGACTTGAGCTGATCTCTCTGTGAGCGAACGGTCATGGGTGTATTCCTTTCAAAAGGGTTAACGCGGCAGCATCGTCTAAAGCTGTATCAACCTCGAGTTTGAGCATGCCTTTCCAGACGCCAGTGCGGTTATGGGAAAACAATTGCGACCAGTAGCGGGTCTGCTCCACGGTTACTTTTGGATGGTAGCCTGCATCAACCGAGTAATGGTCCAGCTTAAAAGATGCTTTGGCTAACACAGGTTTATAAGCTTCGGGAAAGGAACCAAAGAGTTTTTGTTGAAATGCACGATCATATCCCCAGTAAAATGTGACGACGTCTAAATCTCTAGGCGGACGTTTTTGAATGGCCTCAATATCTTCCAAGAAACTACCGTCTAGCCACTGAAAGGCGTTTATGAGGCCCTCTTGGCGAAGGCGATTGCGAAATTGAAGCAGCCCATTGAGAATGGCGCATCGATCAGTGGATGTGGCAAATCGTTTGACCAAATCCACGGTGGTGCATGGATAAGGCGAAACATCCAACGCAACGGTTGGATCTCCTAAGTGGGGTGGAATCACTCCGTTGTGATCGAAAGCCGGAATAGGCATGAGGTTTAAAGAGTTAAACTTCAATACCACAAACAATTTAAGCGAAGCCAACATATATTTAAATTATTTCAATATGTTCATTAGAACATGTTTGTCAAATTGAGGTGGTATTACCAGCAGGCGTAAAATATGTTTTTGGTTTTCGCTCTAGACACTTAATTCATCTTGTCTCGTTTCTCGTTTCCCAGGTAAAGGCGCGAAACGAGAAACAGCAGATTTAATATTCTGTGGCCAGGAAAGAGAGACGGACAGGCGAAATGAACCGGATGACGGACTGGTCAGCACGAGTCAGCTCTTCTCGTTGTTGCGCGGCCTATGGAAACGCAACCAACAACGAGATTTTGCTCGCGCAGTCCCGATCATCCTCCTCGTCTGTGTGGCCATTCATAACATACGTCATATTTGACGTACGTTTGTTGGGACGTATGTCAGTCGGTAGCCAACATTCAGTATTTCGCCTAATGCAAAAGCGCTTGATTCCATCAGTCCTTTTGCCAAGAAAGCAGGATGCAATGGCAGGTAATTTACTTGGCGGGATATGTCGTAGTGGTCGGGGGCCTTTTCCTGGGGTCCTTTCATTGGACGCTTGGACGGCGGACCACCAGGCATCCGCTGGGAGTGGATGTGAAGCTGAGACGGCAGCCGGGGGAGCATTTGCGACAGCAGATGAGCAAGTCTTTGGAGACTATTCTCTTTCACTTCCTTGTATTTCTGTTGCTGCTGCCTGCTCTGACTTTTGTAGGGGCTGTTCATCTAGTCGGCTATGTGCCTGCTCTGTTTCCAGTTTTAAGGTTGATGGTGATTCTTTTGGCTCCTGTCACCGCCCTGTTGCTTGGCATGTGGAGGCTTCACAAGAGCATGAGGAAGGTCATGCATCTCAAGCTCGGTCTGTTTGGCGAGCGGGTGGTGGCGGACCAATTGGAGGGGCTGAAGCAACAAGGGTATGAGGTGTTCCACGATGTGCCGTGCCAGGGCAGCAGCGGGCGATTTAACCTGGATCATGTAGTGGTGGGCCGTGGCGTAGTGGTGGTGATAGAAACCAAGACGAGGCGGAAACCTAAAGATGACAAAGAAGGCCACAAGGTGAGCTACAACGGCCAAGCGCTGTCGTGGCCAGGCGGCAAAACCAGCACAGGCGAGCTGGAGCAGGCCCAGCGCAATGCGGAATGGTTGCGCAAGGAACTGAAGAAGGAGGAGAAGGTGGATGCCGTGGTGCACCCGGTCCTGACTTTCCCCGGCTGGTATGTGAACGGTGGCCCAACGCTGGCTCCCGTGACTGTGGCAGCGCACAAAATGCTAGCGGTCACGATTGAAAAGCGCTTCCGGCCTTCCCTCACCGAGGCGGAGACTCACGCGGTGGTGAGGCACCTAAACCGGCTGTGCACGAATCTGGAGTATGCAGACGTGGAGTGAGGGAAAGGCGGAGGGGTTAAAGCTTGCGGCGGCTTTTCTATCTGCCCATGCTGGGGAAGTAAATGCTGGGAAATTCCATCCTGCCTGGCTTCTGGCCCTATATTGCCATCTTCTGGCTGTCACCGTTGATCTGGATCCTAGAGACGGCTGTTCTTCGGCTGCGTCACCGAAATGAGGTTTCAGGGGAACGTGGGTTGGCCGCCGTTTTTGTGGCCAATGTCGTTTCTGCGATCGTGGGTATGGCTTTGGCGGAATCGGGAATCCGGGGATTCGAAGACGTATCTGCGACCACTCGTGACTATCAACTCGTTGCCTGGGCCTGGGCCATGTCCTGCGTGACGGAGTATGCCGTCCTCCGATTGTTTGTTCCCAAGGTGAGAGTGGGGCGGCTGATTGTTACGTCCCTATGGATGAATGTCGTCAGCTACATCCCAGTAGTGATTTATGTGCGCTCCCTTTGAATGCCTCTAGTCCGCTGGGGAGGGTGAGGGACGGACGAGGTCATTCGTAGAGTGGGCTTGTCCGGCGGGGTGCGGCAGTTTGGCCCTGGGGGGACGTTGCCGGATTGCCCGCCTTTCTTTGAACGTGAAGGCGATGGTTGAGGGTGCGCGGCAGAAAAAGGGTGGCGTCAAAGAGAGGCGGGGAATTCTGCGAGGGAGTCCGGGAAGAGAATTTGGCGTTAGAGCGCAGAACAACCCCGCCCTACGGTCCGGAGGTCCGCCTGCGAAGATGCAACGGCTGCCGGGGAGGGTGAGGGACGAAGCTGGCCGTAGGGTGGGCTTGTCCGGCGGGGTGTGGCAGTTTGGCCCTTGGCGGGACGTCGCCGGATTGCCCGCCTGTCATTGAAGGTGGAGGCGATGGCCGAGGGTGCGCGGCAGAAAAAGGGTGGCGTCAAAGAGAGGCGGGGAATTCTGCGAGGGAGTCGAGGGTGAGAACTTGGCCAAAGGGCGCAGAACAACCCCGCCCTACGGTCCGGAGGTCCCCTGCGAAGATGCAACGGCTGCCGGGGAGGATGAGGGACGAAGCTGGCCGTAGGGCGGGCTTGTCCGGCGGGGTGTGGCAGTTTGGCCCCTAGGGGACGACGCCGGATTGCCCGCCTTTCTTTGAAGGTGGGGGAGGGGGACAAAGGAGCGCGGCAGAAAGAGGGCGGCGTCAAAGAGAGGCGGGGAATTCTGCGAGGGAGTACGGGGAGAGAACTTGGCCCTAGGGCGCAGAACAACCCCGCCCTACGGTCCAGAGGGGCGCTTTGTCCCCATCACTCCACCTCCACGACGGCGCCGTAGGCGGCGCAGAGGCTGCCGGGGAGGGTGAGGGAGACGGGCTGGGAGGTCTGGCGGGCGAGGGTGGCGGCAAGGACGAGTTGCAGGGCTCCGGCGGCTCCCATGGTCTCGCCAAGGATTTGGCGAGGGTGGAGTCGGGTGGTTTGGCCAGGAGTGGCGGCTTCGCCGCTTGGGTTTTCGATGCGGACAGGAGTGTCCGCGCTCATCTCGAGATGAGCGGCGGTTTCGGCGTGGTCGAGGAGGGGGATGCCGGAGAGGCCGGTGATGTGCTGGGCCTGGTTGTATTCGGGGCGGGTGGCCAGGGCCTGGAGGTGGGCGGCTTTGCCGGCCTCGTGGTGGTAGGCCAGGGCGGGGGTGTGGCGCAGGCGCAGCTGGTGTTTTCCCTCAGGGCCTGGAGTGAGGCTAAGGAGCAAAACCCCGGCACCTTCGGAGGCCTGAAGCTGCGGGTGGTAGTAGCTGGTGGCTTCGGCGCCTAGCCAGTCGCATTCCTCAGCGCCGATGACAAGGACGTGGTCCACCAGTCCCTGGGTGAGCCAGGTGTGGGCCAGGGCGATGGCTTCGATGATGGCGCTGGATTCGCCAATGAGGGTGGTGGCGGGGCCATCTACGCCCAGGTAAGCGGCGATGTGGGAGGCGGGGGCGTTATAAACGGTCTCGGGGAAGATCAGCGGGCTGGCCAGGGTGGGTGTTTCGATGACTTCGTGGTAAAATTTACCGCTGAACTGGACGCAGCCATTGAACATGAGCTGGACGATGCCGAGGCGACCAGGGGCGATGCCTTGGGCCTGGGGGTAGCCGGCTTGTTCCAGGGCCTCCAGCGCGGCGGCCATGCTGAATTTGGTGATGGGGCTGGCGCGGCGCAGGCGGGGAAATTTGGGCAGGCGATCCGCCGGGGCCGGAGGGGCTGGGCGGATGAGGCACTCCCACTCGCGGGTGCCGACGGTGCGCGGGCTTTCCTGGGTGGGTAGGGTGGCTTTTTCCGTGATGGCGGTGGCGAGTGCGGCGGTGCCCCAGCCGGCGGCAGAGACGGCCCCGGCCCCGAGAATGTGCAGGGGGCGATGCGGTGCTGGAGTGGCGGCGGCGCCAGAGGTGGGGGCATCCACGCCGGTGAAGACGAGGGTAGCATTGGTACCGCCAAAGCCGAAGCTGTTCGTGAGGGCGACCTTGACGGGGGCTTCACGGAAAGCGTGGACGAGGTCGAAACAGACGGCGGGGTCGGTTTCGCGGATGTTGAGGCTGCCGGGCATCCACTGGCCGCGCAGGGCCATGAGGCAGATGACGGCCTCGACCGCTCCGGCTCCGCCCAGGAGGTGGCCCATGGCGGATTTGGTGGAACTGAGGGCGATTTTGGCGGCGTCTTCTCCAGCCCAGGCTTTGACGGCGCTGGCTTCGGCCACGTCGTTGTAGGGGGTGCCGGTGCCGTGGGAATTGATGTAGCTGACCTGGCCAGGAGTGATGCCTGCCTGGGTGCAGGCCCCGGTCATGGTGCGGATGGCGGCTTTGCCCTCAGGATCTGGCTGGGTGAGGTGGTGGAGATCGGTCGCGGTGGTGTAGCCTGCGGCCACGGCGAAGGCTTCGGCCCCGCGTTCAGCCGCGGCGGCTTCGCTTTCCAGGAGGACGAGGGCGGCCCCTTCACCGAGGGCGAGCCCATCGCGAGCAGCATCAAAGGGGCGCGGGATGCCGCTGGGGGCGAGGGCGCGGAGGGTATCGAACCCCGCATAGACGAGCTCGGCCAGGGCATCGTACCCGCCGGCGAGGACGCGTTTCGCTTTACCCGTCTGGATCATGGCCATGGCATCGCCGATGGCATTAGCCCCGCTGGCGCAGGAATTGGAGACCAGGATCATGGGGCCATGCCAGTCATATTCCTGGGCGATGGCATTGAGCTGGCGCTGGGGCTGGTAAAACTCCAGGCGGGAGATCTGGCCCGGCTGCTTCACCGGGCTGCCTGCGGCGTGGCGGAAGTATTCCTGGCCGATGCCCATGGCCCCGGCGGAGGTGCCGATGATAATGGCATCCACGCCGTCCAGGCCGGGCATCTTCGCCATGGCCAAGGTCTCGCGCAAGGCCAGGAGGAGCATTTGCGTACCGCGATCCAGCAGGTGCTGGCGGCGCATGGGAGTTTTGAGAAAAAGCCGCTCTGTGGGCAGGTCCACATGGGCTGCGGTCTTGGCGATGCGCTGGCTGACATCGAACATCGTCACGGGGCGGAAGGCCGTGCGATTGGCACGAAAAGAAGCTTCATTTTCCAGCCAATCGAGGCCGAGGGGGGAGACAATGCCGGCTCCGGTGATAAGAATGCGCTGGGAAGAAACGTGGACCACTGGAAAAAGAAACGCTGATGACCGGGATATGGATTCCCAGGCTTGAACTCACGGTGGCTGGCTGGCACACTCCTGGCTCAACAACCGCGCCGTCTGGTTTAGCCGTGCGCGGCGGATAGTTCAAATGTTTGCTGAACGCTGGAAACAAATCCTGACTCGACAGGGCGCTGAAACCGCCCTGTGGCATCCTGGAGGTGCGTTGTCTTTTCATGCCCTGGAGGCGGCTGCGCTGGCGCTGGTGCCTCAGACTTGTGGCAGACTGGGGCGGTATTATTTAGCGCAGGGAGATGGACTGGACGTCACCGTGGCCCTGCTGGCTGGGTTTCTCACTGGCCGACCTGTGCAGGTGGTGGAAAAAGACCGCAGCCGCCGGGTGCCGACCTGCTGCGTGCCGCGAAACACAGCACTGGTGAAGCAGACCGTGGGCAGCTCAGGCCTGCGGCGCTGCCAGTTTTTCACCTGGGAACAGGTGGCGGCGGATGTGGATGGCCTCCACGCCGCGCTGGACCTAGGGACCTGTGCAGTGGCGCTGGCCCCGCTGAGTGTGGCGCATAGCTTTGGCCTGACGACGACGGTTTTACAGACACTGCTGCATGGCCTGCCCACACACTGGCTGCCCACACCCTTTCCCACGGGCATGGTGGACGCCCTGGCGATGCATGAGCGCGTCTTTCTCCCCGGTGTGCCGGCGATGTGGAAGGCCTGGCTGATGTCAGGGCTGGATCTTTCGCACGTGCGGTTGGCCGTTTCCGCAGGGTCTCCGCTGACTTTGGAACTGGAAGCGCGAGTGCGGGAGAGTTTTCACCTGAAGCTGCACAATCTCTATGGCACCAGCGAGACGGGGGCCATCAGCTACGATGCTAGCGAACTGCCACGAACGGAGGCGGGGGACCTGGGTACACTGCTGCCAGGGGTGCGGGCGACGGTGGAGCAGGGGCGGCTGCGGGTGGAAAGCCCTGCTGTGGGCCTGGGCTACGATACCGTACAGCCGGGCGAACTTTTTTCCCTGGGGCGTCATCGCACCTGGGACTGTGTGGCATTGAATGGAGATGCCCTTTCGTATGTGAGCTGTGAGGGGCCAGGCATCAATGTGGCGAGCCGAAAACTGAGCCCTGGGGCCATCGCAGAAAAAATCCGCGCAGCCACGGGCGCGCGCCACGTGCGAGTGCACGGGCAACCGAGCCGGGACCCTGAACGCGTGCAGGATGTGGTGGCATGCATCGGCGTGACGCCGGAGCAACTGACCTGTGAGTTTAAGTCCAAGGCCTGTGCGACCCTAGCTCCGTGGGAAGTTCCCCGGCACTGGCGGATCGAAAATCCCGGGTGCTCACCGGCAGGAGAAGACCCTGCCGGTGGCTTCAAAGGAGCCGCCGCCCGGCTAGCGTAACCTTTTTGACTCCCAGGGGCCTGTGAGGGCCCAGAGATTTCTAATAGGGGCTAGCGAGTGGAGCAGAGCGGGGATTAACCCGGTCTTCTCAAAGCGCACTCGCGTTCCCAAATACGTCCCTTTTTAGCGGTGGAGATGTATTGGGTCAGGGCGCTCTCCGCAGGCAGTGGCAGCACGCCATCTACCGCTAATACACCGGCTTTATCCAGAAGCGGCTGTGCTTCGGGAGTGTGGCCGATAACCTTAAGATGAGCAAAGGCATCGCCCACCCAATTCACGGCCACAGCCTGAGTGGCGAGATCCTGGGCCCCTGCTTCAGAGGCGAGAATTACGACCGCATCAAAGAAGATGGAGGGACCGCCCGAAATCGCAAAATCAGCTTCAAAGAGGGTACCCTCACTGTCCACAGCGCCGCCTACTTTGGGAGCGATGATGGCGACGACCGCTTTTTCCTTTTTGGCTCGTTGCTGCAAGGACATGAGGAGCGTGGAGTCGAACCCGTCGGTGATGAGCACCCCGATTTTCCGCCCCTGCAAAGTGACGGGTGCTTTGTGCACCAGGCTCAGGCTAGGGGAGGGCTTCAGATCACGCGGGGGAATGGCAGGAAGCATGGCCTCGGCCAATTCTTGAATGCCGAGCGCCTCAGAGACACCCGCATGCAGATCCGCATCAATGGTAGCCAGGTGACTGAGCATGCGTAGCCGGATGGCCTTGGTTTTTACTTTGGCCAATTCAAAGGCGAAAGCGCTGATGATGTGGTTTTGCTCGGGCGTGCTCATGGAGCGGAAAAAAAGACGGGCCTGGGAGTAATGATCTGCAAAGGTTTCGGATCGTTGGCGCAGTTTGGTTCCATCCAATTCTTCAGGGTGACTGATGAAACCGCGCGTGGGGTTCTCTCTCGGTGCGCCGCCATCGAAGCTGTTAGGCTCATAATTCACGCGGCCTTTCGGCACCTGCATTTGGCGTAGGCCATCGCGCTGAAAATTATGCATCGGACAGCGAGGGGCATTGACTGGAATCTGGTGGAAGTTAGGTCCGCCCAGTCTCGAAAGCTGAGTATCTTGGTAAGAGAACAGACGGCCTTGCAAAAGCGGGTCATTCGAGAACTCGATGCCAGGGACGATGTTTGAAGGTAGGAAAGCCACCTGCTCTGTCTCGGCGAAAAAGTTATCTGGGTTGCGGTTCAGCACCAGTTTGCCAACCATGCGCAGGGGGATGATTTCCTCAGGGATGAGTTTGGTGGGATCTAGGACATCGAAATCCAATCCAGCCGCCGTTTTTTCATCGAAGACTTGCAGCCCCAATTCCCACTCGGGGTAATCGCCTTTTTCAATTGCTTCCCAGAGATCGCGACGGTGGAAATCAGGATCGGCTCCATTGATTTTGACGGCCTCGTCCCAAAGAACGGAGGCCGTCCCGAGCTTGGGCCGCCAGTGGAATTTGACGAAGTGTGAGACGCCTTCGGCATTAACGAGGCGGAAGGTGTGGACGCCGAAGCCTTCGATCATGCGCAGGGAGCGTGGAATCGCGCGATCTGACATGGTCCACATGAGCATGTGCATCGTCTCTGGGCTCAGGGACACGAAGTCCCAGAAGTTGTCATGGGCGGAGGCCGCCTGAGGAAAGCCGCGATCTGGCTCCATCTTCACGGAGTGGACGAGGTCTGGAAACTTCATGGCGTCTTGAATGAAAAAGACGGGGATGTTATTGCCCACCAGATCATAGTTGCCTTCCGTGGTGTAAAACTTCACGGCAAAGCCACGGACATCACGCGGCATGTCGCCAGAGCCTGCGCCGCCGGCGACGGTGGAAAAGCGCACAAAGACCTCTGTCTTCACCTTGGGGTTTTGCAGGAAGGCTGCCTTGGTGATGTCTGCCAGGGATTCATAAACCTGGAAATAACCATGAGCGCCTGAACCGCGGGCATGAACGATGCGCTCGGGGATTCGCTCATGGTCAAAGTGGGTGATCTTTTCACGAAGCACAAAGTCTTCGATCAGCGTGGGGCCGCGCACTCCGGCTTTGAGAGAGTTTTGGTTATCCGAGATAGGCACCCCATGATTGGTGGTGAGGGTCTGCTTGAGATCAGCCGTTGTTTGATGAGTTTCGGCAGGCTCAGTGATCGCCGCGTTTTTTGCAGGCTTGGAAGAAGGGCGTGAAGGCATAAAGGTATCAGGCTACGGTTGGCTGGCTAGAGACGTCCTCTCACAGGCGTCATGATTCCCAGCGGCGTACCTTTCATCGTAGCCCGTGCATTTTTTGGCCGTTAGGGACATGCTCGCCTAACAAAAAACCTTTCGAAAAGAAAGGGCCAACTGAAATGGGTGTTGGAACTAATCCGTCATGGATTGTCCCTTTGCACTTCATCTGTCTGCCTCGTCATGGGGGCAAAGCAATGCCGTCTTGGGGCGGGAAAATCCATCTTTGGATCTTTTCCCGTCTTGTCCCCAAGACGGCATCGGCACTGAGTGGCGGCAGACTTAAATGAAGTCGTTGATCAGGTTTTCCAACATCTCTTGGCGGCCACTGCGTGTGGTGGGCTCACCTTTGCCCAGCGTGTAGGCTTCCAGTTCTTCCAGGGTAGCGGTGCCTGCCTCGATACGGGCTCCAATGCCGGAATCATAACTCTCGTAGCGAGTTTTCACGAAGTCATCCATGCGCCCATCTGTGATGATGGCATGGGCGATTTTCAGGCCACGGGCGAAGGCATCCATGCCACCGATGTGGGCGTGGAAGAGATCTTCCGGCTCAAAGGATTCACGGCGAGTTTTCGCGTCGAAGTTCAGGCCGCCCGTGGTGAAGCCGCCCATTTTCAGCACCTCGATCATGATCTGGGTGGTGAGGTAAATGTCCGTAGGGAACTGGTCGGTATCCCAACCGATGAGTTCATCGCCCGTGTTGGCATCCACAGAGCCGAGTGCGCCAGCCTCACGGGCCACGCGCATCTCATGCATCATGCTGTGCCCAGCCAGGGTGGCATGGTTGGTCTCCAGGTTCAGAGAAAGCTCGCCTAACAAACCATACTCACGCAGGAAATTCAGGCAGGCAGCGGCGTCGGAGTCATACTGGTGGGTGGAAGGCTCACGTGGTTTTGGCTCGATGTAGAAGGCGCCTTTGAAACCGATCTTCTTTTTGTAATCCACCGCCATGTGCAGGAGACGGGCCAGGTGATCCAGCTCGCGCTTCATGTTCGTATTCCACAGTGTGGCGTAACCTTCTCGCCCGCCCCAGAAGGTGTAACCTTCACCGCCCAGGCGGTGCGTGACATCAATCGCTTTTTTGATTTGGGCTGCGCCATAAGCAAAGACATCCGCGTAAGGGGAAGTGCCCGCGCCCTGATTGTATCGTGGGTGGGAGAACAGGCAGGCAGTGCCCCAGAGCAGCTTGCAGCCGGTCTGCTTCTGCGCCTTTTCCAGTTCATCAGCCACGGCATCGAAGGCGGCATTGGATTTGGCCAGATCATTCAACTCAGGCGCGACGTCGCGATCATGAAAGCAGTAGTACTCAATGCCGGTCTTCTGCATGAATTCGAACATGGCCCAGACGCGCTTTTGAGCATTGGCGACGGAGTCCGTGCCATCATCCCAGGGGCGCTGGGCGGTGGCCCCACCAAAGGGATCTGAAAGGCCGTTGCGCATGGTGTGCCAGTAGGCACAGGCAAAACGCAGATGCTCCTTCATGGACTTACCGCCCACGAGTTCTGCTGCGTCGTAATGCTTGAAGGCAAGCGGGTTGCGGGACTTCGGGCCTTCGAAGGCAATGCGGGGGATGTTCGGGAAAAATTCGCCGTGGTTCATGGGCGGCGATGCTGGTGCATGGTGCTGTGGCGACAACTGCAAAGCGAGGGCGCGTGCCACTTCGTGGCCAAAACCACATAAAGTACGGCCTGTGTAGCCGAAAGTCAGTCGTCTGCTGTCTGGGAACCGCGTTGGCGGTGATCCTTACGGTAGCGGGAGGGGGTGCTTCCCATGTGATGCCGGAAGTGCAGGGTCAGCGCGCTTTGATCACAAAAGCCCGCATGCTGGGCGATCTCGCGGATATCGCGGTCACTCCGGCGCAGCTCCTGGCAGGCAGCCTGGATGCGGGTCTTGATGAGGAAATCCCGAGGGCTGCTTTGGAAGACCTGTTGGAAGAGGCGATTGAACTGCCGAACCGAAAGCCCTGCCAGCGCGGCTAAGTCAGTGATAGCAATGGATTCGCGGAAGTGCTCGCGGATGTGGTTCACGGCCCGGTCGAGCTGGAAGTAGGGCGTTTTTACAGCATGCGCAGCCGCATAGTTTTCAATGATGCCCATGATGCCGATGATGCTTCCCTGGGCGCAACGCATGGGCAGTTTGTTGGTGAAAAACCAATCTGGCAGCCCCTGTTGATTGAAGAAAGGCTCCACGATGCGTCTGCGGGCTTCACCGCTGGCGAGAATGGCTTCATCATCCGCCCGGTAGTTGCGGGCGAGCTGAAGGGGGAAGATGTCAAAATCCGTTTTGCCGATCAACTCTTCTTCGGACTGGAAACCAAAGCGTCGCCAGAAACGCCGATTGGCCGCCACGAACTGGAAATCACGGTTTTTAGCAAAGAAGGACACACCCGGCAATTCATCGAACAACTGGCCGAAATGGCTGCCGCCGCCTGCTACAGTGAGAAAAGAGGTGAGAATCTGAGAGCTGGTGGCCATAGCGTGGCCTGTTTAGCATAAATGAGTAATCCTGTTAATGACCTTTTCCTGAAAAGGGAAAGCGAAAGAGCCCTCACAGTCTCTATCTGCATTGAGTTTCATCTTGTGATGAAACGATGAAACGGTAGTTTACTGCATGACCACGGTACTTTCCGCCAACGGGCTGATTGAGATCCCTGAGCAATTTCGTAAAACGGATGCCTTGAAGGGGGGGCAGCCTTTTAGCATCGAGCGTGTTGGGCAGGGTGAATATCATGTGATTGTCATGCCCCAAGCTTCCAGGCCAAAACCTCGGTTGATTGATGTTCTACGTAGTTGTCCCGTTAAGGACTGGTGGGTGGAGCCGGATCGCTCGGAACGCACTTCCCTAGAACCTTCGAAGCTCTTTGAGGAATGACCTATCTAGCGGATGCTAATCTCATTTGCGAACCCACAAAGTTACGAGCTTCGGAAAAGGCTTGCCATTGGTTGGAGGAACATGACGCAGAGATCGTGATTGATGCCGTGGTATTAGCAGAGATTTGCGATGGCATCGCTGCATTGCCTGAAGGGCGTAAAAAGCGTGATCTTGAGCAATGGTTTGAGCGGCTGCGTGGTTCTGTGACCTGCTTGCCATGGTCCGATGAAACAGCAATAGTCTGGGCAGGACTGCATCAGGACATCCGCCGTAGCGGTTTCACGGTTGGGATCAAAGATACGATGATTGCTGCTTCTGCAAAGCTCCATGGCCTGACCGTGGCTACTCGCAATATCAATGACTTTGCTCGCTGTGGGGTAACAGTGCTGAATCCCTTTGATTGAGGCTACTCAGTGTTAAAAAGAAAGCGCCCTGGACAAAAGCCAGAGCGCTTTGAGTCCCACGTTGTGCCGTCCGGTCTGAGGACCTCGTATCCCAAGGGCGACGAGGTGGGAATCCATGAACAAGGGCGCTGTCTTCCAGTGAAGGCATGACAAGACATCCCAGGTCACGCGACTCCCGGTGTCATAAAAACGGGCCGGGTCACTAACAGCCCGATGACGAACACTGCAGGAAAGTGATGGAAGAAAAGAGGCCGTCTTTTCCCCCAGGGAAAGGCATTTCAAAGAGCAAGAAAGCACGCAGGCTTCCGAATTGAAGACAGACTAAGCATAGACAGGGCCAGGTCTGCATTCAAGACAGATGTCAGATGACTTCCGCCTTAAAATGTTCACTCAAAAAAGGCGGCTGGCTAAAGTTCCGACATCGCTGCATTTTGCTTGATGTTTGAATCGCGTGAATCGCCCCTCGCTCCCCGTCATGTCTTTGCTTGGCGGATGTTTTGGTTCTTCCTCATGGCGCAGGTGTTGGCTGGGACGGCTTTGATGATCGGTATCCTGGGTTACCGTTACATCGCCGACATGAGCTGGGTGGACAGTTTATTGAATGCCTCCATGATCCTCGGCGGCATGGGGCCCATGGGAGAACTGAAGAGCGATGCCGCTAAGATCTTTGCCAGTGCGTATGCTCTATTCAGTGGGCTAGTGTTTATCTCGGTGATGGGCATTGTGCTGGCCCCAGCAGCGCACCGTGCGCTGCACCTGTTCCACCTCGACGAAGACGATTCTAAAATCTTATGAGTACTCCTGAACGTGTGGTGATCCTCGGTGCCAGTGATAAACCTGACCGCTATGCGCACAAGGCCATGACGGCCCTGCTGCAGCACGGTCATGAGGTGGTGCTGGTGCATCCTCGACTTAAAGAAATCGAAGGTCGTCCTGTGCTGGGAGATATGGGCGCGGTGACGGGCGCGGTGGATACCGTGACCATGTATGTCGGACCGGCCATCTCAGCGGGCTTAGCGGATAAGCTCGTGGCGCTCAAGCCGAAGCGCGTCATCTTCAATCCGGGTTCCGAAAATCCCGATCTACAAGACAAGCTCCAGGCCGCAGGCATTCGACCTGAGGAAGCCTGCACGCTGGTGCTGCTGGCGACAGGTCAGTATTAACCTAACCGAGAGTTTTTCCAAAAAAGCGCAGGCTGTCCGCCAAGTGCTCGTTCCAATACTCCCAGGTATGGCCACCCGGGAATTCTTCATACACGTGTGCGATGTTGGCCTCGCCTAACTGATGATGCAGCGTGCGATTGTGCTCAATTAAGAGGTCTTCTTGGCCGCAGTCAAAGCGCAGCGGAGGCAGGCGAGAAGCATTTTGTTTGAGACACTCGATGACGGGCATGGGGGCTTCTTCTGTGAGCTGAAACTGCTCGGTGGTTTCTTCAACGAACCCCTGCATGTGAGCAATGTCCGTGCAACTGCTGTGGGCGCTGATGGCAGCGAATTTCTCGGGGTGCAGCGCTCCGAGGCGAAGCGCGCCGTAGCCGCCCATGGATAGACCGGCGATGAAATGCGAAGCGTGCGCGACCCGCGGATCCACGAGAGTGGCAGCAGCAGGCACCTCCTCGATGATCCAGCGATGGTAGTCTGCCTCGGCATGGCGCGCATAGGCGCTGCCGTCCCCCCAGAGGCCATCGGAGGGCATCGCTAGCATCATGGGCGGCAGTTCTTCTTCCGCCATGAGGCGATCTAGCACACGATGTGCCCCACCTTTGAAAAGCCAGGCCCAGTGACTGCCATAGACCCCATGCAGCAGGGTGACGAGCGGTAGCGGTCCCTGGGGGGCGGATGGCGGCACATAAAGGCTGAGATCTACCCGGCGCTTCAGCGCGGCTGATTTGACCGTGACGAAAGAGATGCCCTTCGGGGCAAACTCTGGAAAAGAGATCTCAAGGGTACGAAATGGCATGCGGGTGATGGGCATTAAACACATGGCCAACAGTCCGGCAATGCCGGGCAACGTGTGGTTCCAAAAAGAGACCAGGCAAAAGAAACCTTCATGGGGACGTACATTGAAGGACATCACTCACCCAGCTACTTATGAAGTCATTGCCCACCACCAGCCGTCGGTCCTTTCTATCTCAATCCCTCCAGGCTGGTGCCGTGCTCGCCGCAGCGCCCTGGGGGGCAAGCGCAGCCGCTCCGAGTGTCACCGTTTTGGAAACCAAGGTTATCACCCGGCAGCCGCAGTTTTACCATGGTTGGCCGACGGTCGTTCGTCGTCAGAACGGAGAGCTCTGGGTGGTCTGCTCCGGTGGGCGAGAGGAGCATGTCTGCCCTTTTGGCCAAGTGGTGGCTATGAGTTCTCGCGACGAGGGTGCCTCCTGGACCCGCGCCCGCGTGTTGCATGATGGGCCCATGGATGATCGCGATGCGGGAGTCCTGGAGACGGCCAAAGGTTCCTTGATTGCCACCACCTTCACCTCTCTGGCCTATGAGCCTTACCTGGAAAAACAGAGCAAGTTTGCTGAGCTAGGCCCTAAAGGCTGGAGCACCACTAAGATGCCGGAGGGTGAATACGCCATGTGGAAGGCCACGCAGGATTTCCTGACACCCGAGCAACGCAAAGCCGCATTGGGTGAATGGGCGCTGCGTTCTACCGATGGCGGCATCTCCTGGTCTGCACCCATCCCCACGGTCGTCAATAGCCCACACGGACCCATCCAGCTCAAAGATGGCCGCCTGCTCTACCCTGGCAAACAACTGTGGACGGGAGAGAAGAAGATCGGTGTGGCGGAATCCAAGGATGATGGTCTCACCTGGCAGTGGCTGGCGGAAATACCCACCCGGAAAGGCGACTCCGCCGTGCAGGACTACCATGAACTGCATGGCGTGGAGGCGGCTGATGGCACCCTCATCGTGCAGATTCGAAATCACAGTGCCACGAACAAAGGGGAGACGCTGCAGACGGAGTCCAAGGATGGCGGCCAGACCTGGAGCGAGCCTCACTCAATCGGTGTTTGGGGCCTGCCTTCCCACCTCCTGCGCCTGCGCGATGGCGGCCTTCTGATGACCTACGGCCACCGCCGCGAGCCCTTCGGCAACCAAGCTCGTTTAAGTCGCGATAACGGCCAGACTTGGGGTGAAGCCATGGTCATCTCAGGCGATGGCATCGGAGGTGACTTAGGCTATCCCAGCACTGTGGAACTGGCCGATGGCAGCTTCCTCAGCGTGTGGTATGAAAAGATGCAGGAGCCGAAGCACGCGGTGCTGCGCATGGCGAAGTGGAAGGTGGGGTGAATCTCGCAGTTGAGAGATTCCAGATTTGAGATTATTTATATTAAATGACGGTGGAAGCACTTGAAAACCGGATGGAGCAACTTGAACAGCAAGTTGCCCAACTTACTGTGCAGTTGTTACGCTTGAATCCTCAGAAAAAAGATTGGAAGCGCACGGTGGGTAAATTTCAGGATAACCCGGTTTCTCGCGAAGCTGATAAGCTGGGTGAAGATTATCGTCGTTCCATGCGGGATAACTGATCTGGCCCAATGCTGGTGCTCGATACCAATCATATTACTGCTCTTGGTTATTCAGGTGATCTAGGGGATCGTTTGCGGAACAGGTTATTTGCAGCCAATCAAGAAACTGCGACGACAATTGTGAATGTAGAAGAACAATTGCGCGGCTGGATGGCAGTGATCAATCGTCTCCAGGATCCTCACGAGCAGATTGCTGCGTATTCGGAATTGAACAATCGTATCGATTTGTTTGCTTCTTGGATTGTTCTTCCCTGGGATGCTGAAAGTGCTGAAGTCTATTTGAGGATGAAAGCTCAACGGATCAGAATTGGCACAATGGATCTGAAGATCGCGAGTATCGCCATCGTCCATGATGCTGTTTTGCTCACTCGCAATACGGGAGACTTTGCTCAAGTCCCAGGCCTGCGGTTCGAAAATTGGTTGGATGAGTAGGTTTGCAAAGGCCGTCATCATCAAACCGGTTCACTCCGGCTTCACCGAAAAGTCGCTATCATCCAGGGAGCGCAGTACCAGCTCGCGGGGTACGCAGAAATCTTCCATTTCCAGGCAGCGCAGGATGCCATCGGCGATGTGCTCAGGTTTGAGGAAGAGTTGCTTGGGGGCTTCGCGTTGGGAGGCATCGTCCCAGAAGGCGGTGTCCACCCCGCCGGGGAGGATGGCGGTGACGCGGATGCGGTGGGCAGCGGCCTCTTCAGCCAGCCCCTGAGTAAAACCACGCACACCCCACTTGGCGGCGCAATAGACCGTCTCGCTGGGGATGCCGCGCAGGCTGGCGGTGGAGATGACGTTGACGATGTGACCGCTGCGTTGGGGCATCATCGCACGTAAGGCGGCTTGAGAACCCATAATCGTGCCCTTTAGATTCACGTCCAGCATCACGTCAATCTCACCTTCCGTGTAGTCGGGGATCCAGCGATGGCGGGCTAGACCAGCGTTGTTGATCCACACGGTGGGGCTGCCCCAGCGGGCCACCGTTTCTGTGACGATGCGGGCCACGTCATCCCCCCGACTGATGTCGGCTGTGATGGCCAGGGCTTGGCTTTCAGGCAGGCCATTCAGCGCCTGGGTCAGTGCCGCAAAGTCAAGGTCCACCAGGGCCACTTTAGCCCCATGGGCGATGAGGGCCTGGGTGGTGGCAAGTCCGATGCCACGTGCAGCCCCGGTGATGACGCAAATTTGTCCGTTGAGATTCATGCCTGGACCTTGCCCAGTGATGGGCTTTTGCCAAGCCTACCTTCAGGTCAGCAACGTTTCCGGCAAAAAGACGCCCTGATTCACCATGCCTAGATTGGTCACTGTCACGTGCGCGATTTCGTTCAGCGCCTCGCGAGTGAGAAAGGCCTGGTGGGAAGTGACCAGCACATTGGGAAGTGAAAGCAGCAGGGCCAGGGTATCGTCCTGGAGAACAGCGCCCGAGTGGTCTTCAAAAAAGATGCCTTCCTCCTCTTCATACACATCCAGTGCTACACCGCCGAGGCGGCCAGACTTCAGAGCTTCGATCAGCGCGGCACTGTCCACCAGCTTGCCACGACTGGTGTTGATCAGGCAGGCTCCCGGTTTCATTTGCGCTAGTGTTTCTTGATTCAATAAATGATGCGTGCTCGCTACCAGCGGCAGGTGCAGGGACAGCACATCACTCACTTGCAGCACCTCTCCCAGTGAGGCATAACGTATTTTGTGTTCAGTAGCCCAGGCCTCCTGGGGAAAGGGATCATGCGCCACCACCTGCATGCCAAAACCGCGAAAGATCTCCGCTGTGCAACGCCCGATCTTGCCTGTCCCCACGATGCCCGCCGTCTTTCCGTAAAGATCAAAACCAACGAGTCCAGCGAGCGAGAAATTATGCTCTCGCACCCGGTTGTAGGCGCGGTGGATCTTACGATTCAGTGTCATCAAAAGAGCTACGGCGTGCTCCGCTACGGCATGGGGAGAGTAGGCCGGGACACGAGTGACGGCGATGCCCATTTCCCGGGCGGCAGAGAGATCCACCTGGTTAAATCCGGCGCACCTCAGCGCCACCAGCTTCACCCCTGTGGCCGCCAGTTTTTCCAAGCAGGCACGGTCCAGTTTGTCATTCACAAAGACACACACCGCATCTGCACCTGCTGCGGTGGAGGCCGTCTCTGCGGTGAGGCGGTAGTCATGAAAGGTCCACTGCAAGGCAGCAGCTCCTTCAGCCTCTAGGATGGCCTCATGGTCGTAAGATTTGGTATCGTAAAAGGCGACTTTGATCATGGTCTAGAAGCATCGTTTAGCGAAAGGTAAAACACCACGCCGAATGCGGCAAAAGCTGCCCTCTTGTTGTTCTCAACGGCCGGGCTGCGAAGTGGGTGGGTGACCACTCCAGGCCTTGAAGGCCCGAGAAAAATGGGCAGCGCTTTTGTAGCCCAGTTCACTGGCCACTGCCTTCACCTGGGCATCGGGCTGGCGTAGCTTGATGGCTGCTTGAGACATCTTCAGTCGGGTCAGGCAGGCCAGGGGTGTTTCTTCGTTGTAGCGTTTAAAAAGACGGGTCAGATACGCGGCGGAGACATGACAATGGCGGGCCGCTTCCTCGATGTTCGCTAGCACCGGGTAGTTCCTCAAAATGTGGCCATGACAGCGCAGGTAGGTGGCGTAAGCGGGGTCCAGTTTCGTCGTCGCAGGTTGGCGGCTGTCTGCACACAGCACGAGTGCGTGTTCCAGGGCAGCGCTAGCAGCTCGCAGACCGAGTCGGCCCCCGCGCAGAGCGTGGTCGATGACTTCCTCCAGCAGGCTGATGACGCGGCTTGCATCCAGCACCCGGATGAGTGCCCCCGCATGGAGCCCCAGTTCTTCCGTCAATATCACGGCCCGTGGACCGGTGAAGTTAAAGAAGTATTTCACCAGGGGATCTTCCGCATCCGACCGGATAACGTGCGGGGTGTTAGGATCAAAAAAGTACGCATGGCCTGTGCCTAGCTCCTGCATGCGGTTTGCTAGGGTAACATGACCTCGACCTCGGGAAACGAACTCGAAAGCAAGAAATGGAAAGGTCTGGCGATCCACCACAAAGTCTGGGGCGCACCATTCGCAACCTCCTCCTGTGAGGCACAAAGCGCCGCGTTCTTTCTGCCTTTCCTTCCAGTCTGGCAGGTAAAAGCGCCGGGTGCGCATCACCTGGGTGGAAAAGTAGTCGGCTTGTTCAGTGGCGGACATGGGAGAGGGAAACCAAAGCCCGAAGTTCACGACTTCTTGCGGCTAGAGTCAAGAATCGTCATTTGGTTGCCAAAGATGGGCACATGCAAAATCTTGCTTCTTAGGCGGCCTTTGCGCCAGTCTGTGAGACAACCCTCATGTCCTTGCCCCAACCTCTCCGCGGTATCATCCCGCCCCTGGTCACTCCTTTGTCTGGTCGCGATACCCTCGATATTGCCGGTCTCGAACGTTTGGTGGAGCACCTCATCACCGGCGGGGTGCATGGCCTCTTCATCCTGGGTACCACGGGTGAGGCTCCCAGTCTGAGCTATCGCCTGCGCCGTGAGTTGATCGAGCGCACCTGCCAGTTGGTTAAAGGGCGCGTCCCCGTGTTGGTAGGCATCACAGATACGGCCTTTGTCGAAAGTGTGAACCTCGCCCGTTACTCCGCTGAAAAAGGCGTGAGCGCCGTGGTCACAGCACCACCCTATTATTTCCCCGCTGCGCCGCCAGAGCTCCAGCAGTACATCGAAGACCTCGTGGCTGAAATGCCGCTGCCCATGTTTCTTTATAACATGCCTGGCCTAACCAAAGTGAGCTTTGACATCGAACTCGTCCGTCGCGCCTTGGACATGCCTGGCATCTGCGGGGTGAAGGATAGCTCTTGCGACATGATCTACTTCCACCGCCTTATCGAGGTGGCCCGTCAGCGGCCTGAGTGGAGCATCCTCGTCGGTCCCGAAGAACTCACTGCTGAAGCCGTGCTGCTGGGAGGGCATGGCGGCATCAATGGGGGGGCCAATTTGCACCCCAGCCTCTATGTGAAAATGTACGAAGCAGCCGCTGCGCAGGATCTTCCACTCACCCGCCAGCTCCATGCTGAGGTCATGCGCCTGGCAGGTAGCATCTACACCGTAGGTCGTCACAAGAGCGCCATCATCAAAGGCATCAAGTGTGGTCTTTCTCTCCTGGGTATCTGCGATGACCAGATGGCGGAGCCCTTCCAGCGCTTTCGCGAACCCGAACGAGAGATGATCCGTGAAAGACTCAGTGCCCTCGGCTTGATTCACTGACCGGCATGTAAAACCACGGGACGCCCCGAGGTCTGCTCCTGGAGCTTATCTACTCAACTTGACCGAAACAAAACGTTCATCGAAATCCCCTAACCAATCATGCTCCGTAAATCCTTCCTCCTCCTTCCGTGTGTGCTGTGTCTTCCGTGGTTGTCCCTCTCTGCTGCCGACCAGCCTGCCCTGCTTAAGTCCGAGTTCATCTACGACACCGGGCCGTATCCGCAGATCCACGCCACCACGATTGTGGAAACCCCCACGGGCCTAGTTTCAGCCTGGTTTGGCGGCACCCATGAAAAGAATCCGGACGTTGGCATCTGGGTGTCCCGCCTTGTCGAGGGCAAGTGGACGACGAGTGTGGAGGTGGCCAATGGTGTGCAATACACGAAGGCCGATGGCACCGTGGTCCGCCACCCCACCTGGAACCCCGTTTTGTTTCAGCCCAAGGAAGGACCGCTGATGCTCTTTTATAAAGCCGGCCCCACACCTGAAAACTGGTGGGGCATGCTCACCACCTCTGCCGATGGTGGCCAGACGTGGGACCAGCCACATCGCTTGCCCGAAGGCATCCTGGGCCCCATCAAGAACAAGCCGGTGCAGCTTCCTGATGGCAGCATCCTCTGCCCCACCAGCAATGAAACGCATGAAAAACCCAGCAAGTGGACGGTGCATTTTGAACGTACCCGTGATCTGGGAAAAACATGGGAACTCATCGGCCCAGTGAACGATGGCGTGGCCATTCAGGCCATTCAGCCGAGCATTCTTTTTCTAGGGGGAGATAAGCTTATGGCCCTGGGTCGTTCCCGTCAGGACAAGGTCTTTGAAGTCACTTCTGATGACCATGGAAAAACGTGGAGTGAGATGCGTCTGGGCACCCTGCCTAACAACAACTCTGGCACCGATGCCGTGACTCTGAAAGATGGCACCCACCTCATCATCTACAACCACATCGGCGGCACCCCCGGCAAATGGGGTGGCAAGCGCACCCCGCTGAACATTTCCGGTTCCAAGGACGGGCGCACCTGGCAGGCAGGCCTGGTGCTGGAAAGCGACCCCGGCGAATACAGCTACCCCTCCATCATTCAGACGCAGGACGGTCTGGTCCATGTCACCTACACCTGGAAACGTCAAAAGGTGAAGCACGCCGTTATTGATCCTTCGAAGCTGGTCCTCCGCGATCTCGTGGACGGCCAGTGGCCGCAGTAAAAGTGTCAACATCGCTCAATTCGCCTCGGCAAGCTCACCATCGTGCGTGCCGATGGGTTTCCGTCGTCACGAACCCTTTCTAACAATGAAGTACTTCACGGTCTTTCCCCCTTTCAACTCATGATTAAATATCTTCTCAGTGCCTCCTGGATGGCGATCGCCTCGATAACTCTCGCCGATACGAAACTCGAAATTCTGAAGCCCGTTTTACCCACATCAAAGGCACCTGCTCTGAGCCCGGCTACCCGTGAGAATGTGATCATCTACAAAGAACCAGGTCGCTATGGCGGCTGGCCTGCTAATCATGGACTGTGGCAGTGGGGAGATGAAATGGTCGTCGGATTCACATCCACTTGGTATAAATCCACCACCACAGACCACCGGATTGACCGCACGAAACCTTCTTATGAAATCCAGGCCCGAAGCATGGATGGAGGCAAGACTTGGAAGACCGAGGAGAATGTGCCTTTTGCAGATCGTCAAAAAGAAGCGAAACCGACGCCATTGACTGAACCCCTGAACTTCACGTCGCCGGATTCAGCCATCAAGTTTTGTTTCGGTGGGCTGCATGCAGGGCCCTCTTGGTTTTACACCAGTGCGGACCGCTGCAAGACTTGGCATGGGCCTTATGCTTTTGAAGTGGAGGGTGTCCAAGGCATCTGCACTCGCACGGATCTCATTGTTTTAGGACCTCGCGATTGCTTGATGTTTGGGAGCTGCGGCAAAAAGAACGATGGTAAGGAAGGCCGTGTCTTCTGCGCTCGCACCACGGATGGCGGCCTAACGTGGAAGTTTGTTTCTTACATCGGCGAAGAACCTCAGCCCGGTGGGTTTGCGATCATGCCCAGCACCGTGCGGACCAAAGATGGAACTCTGCTAACGACCATTCGCATGGGCAAGCCGAAGGCTAGCATTGAACTTTGGCGCAGTGATGACCTGGGTCAAAACTGGACGCATGTGAGTGCGGTGACGGGTAACATCGGGGGCAATCCTCCTGCCACGGTGTTGCTGCCGGATGGCCGTGTGTGTGTGACCTACGGCTACCGTCACCAACCGGCTGGCATTCGCGCACGCATCAGTTCAGATGAAGGCAAAACTTGGTTGCCCGAAATCGTCATTCGGGACGATGGCTTCGATGGCGACTTGGGTTATCCCCGCGCACTGGTTCGACCTGATGGTAAGCTTTTCACGGTGTATTATTACAATGGTCCCCAAGAAGATGATCGTGCGATCGAAGGGACGTTTTGGACACCGCCACACTCTCATTAAACCAGCCTTTAGAAGATATGCAGGATTGGGCTTTTCATTCAAGGTGGGTTGGGGTCTTCCTCGGAGTGACTTTCTTCTCAGTCTCACTGTCTGCGGCTGAGAGTTTCGTGAATTCGCTGGGCATGCGCCTTGTGGTGGTTGAGGCAGGCACTTTCCTCATGGGCCAAGACGGACCTGCGACTGATCATCAGATGCTGAAGCATCCGGAGAAATTCGACGATGCAGATGCCGATGAAAAACCCGCCCACAAGGTCACCCTTAGCCAGGGATTTCTCATGGGGGAAACGGAGGTCACGTTAGGTCAGTATCGCCAGTTCAAACCCGAGCATTTGAAAGGGAAGGGGAATGCGGAGGATGCCGTCACGCAGGTAAGCTGGGAAGAAGCGGTGGCCTTTTGCGACTGGCTTTCTGCCAAGGAAAAACGGCCCTATCGTCTGCCTACCGAGGCAGAGTGGGAATATGCCTGCCGGGCGGGAACGACCACCCTTTTCCACACCGGAGATTCGCTGCCAGCGGGTTTTCAAAAATGGGGCTCCGATGTCGCTTTTCGCGACCGCTATTTCGCCGGGAAACCGCTGCCTGCCGAATACCGCGCCCAGGTCTCCCGGGACGAGATCCTGCGTGTGGGCCTCACCCCGGCGAATGCCTGGGGCCTGCATGACATGCACGGCAATGTGGCCGAGTGGTGTGCTGACTGGCATGCTCCCTACACCGTCGCCGCGCAGATGGATGCACGCGGTCCGGCAGCGGGCGACTTCCGCGTCTTTCGTGGCGGCCACCATTCCATCTTCAGTCGAGTGCTGCGCTCTGCCAATCGCGGGGCTTGGTTACCAGAGTCACGCAGTGACCGCATCGGTTTTCGCATCGTCCAGGCAGGGCCATCAGTGGGGGTATTCAGTCCAGCCCCTGAGCCCCCTTTGAATGCCCAGGCTGTCTCACAGAGTCTCGCCAAAATGCAGGCGACCCCTGAGGATCGCGCCGTATTCATCGGCCCTAAACCGTATGTGAAAATCCAGCCCGGCGAAGTTGGCCCGCTATTCTTCCGCCACAATCACAGCCCCTCCATCACCGAATGTCCGAATGGCGATCTCCTGGCTGTTTGGTACTCCTGCGCCAATGAAGACGGGGCTGAACTTAGCAACGTGGCCAGTCGCCTACGCCGGGGTGCCCAGGAGTGGGAGCCTGCCTCCGTCTTTTGGGATGGGCCGGATGTGAACGACCACGCGCCCAAGATCTGGTGGGATGGTGACAAAACGATCTACAACTTCGTGCGTGGCCTGCGTGAAAACCTCATGCGCACTTCCACGGACAACGGGGCCACTTGGTCCAAGGCGCAGATCATTTCGCTTCCAGGTGAGTTTGGCAATCAGGTGCTACGTTTGGCCGATAGTACTTTGGTGTTAGGGCATGACTCACGTCAGATCAGTCTCGTCTTCAGCCGAGATGCAGGGAAAACATGGGCCTTCAACGATGTCAATAAGCAGGCCAGCGACTTCCGCCCCGGCGGCCAGGGCTTCCGTTACCCCGGCATCCATGCGCCTATGGTGCAGCTCAAAGACGGCCGCATCATGGCCATCAGTCGCAACGACTTGCCTGAAGATCAGGCTAAGTTCCAGTTCAGAACCCCCGTGAGTTACACCGCCGATCTGGGAAAAACCTGGACCTACGCCGCCTCTGAATTTCCTGCCATCAGCACCGTGCAGCGCGCCGCCATGATGCGTCTGGCTGATGGGGCCATCCTCATCTGCAGTTTTACCGATCAATGGAGCGACTGGAAGAACCGCAAGGGCATCACCTTCAAAAGCACGGAGGGTGAGTTCACAGGCTACGGTCTTTTCGCCGCCCTGTCTTATGATGAAGGCCAGACCTGGCCCGTGCGGCGGCTGGTGACGGCAGGTGGCAAGAAACAAAGCGTCAACACCATTGACCGCGTGGAGTTCACCCAGAGCGATACCCTGGCTGAACCTTGCGGTTACCTGGCCGTCACGCAGACACGGGATGGCAACATCCAGCTTGTGAGCAGCAAGAATCACTACGTCTTTAACACCGCTTGGCTCAAGGCCCTGCCCACCGTCTCACAATAAGTCATCCCCACCATGAAATCCTTTGGGTTAGTCCTCCTTTCCTGTCTCATAGTCTCTCTTTCCCTGGCGGATGAGGCCACCCTCGCCGCTGTCACCGCTGCCGATGACGCCCGCGTGGCAGCCATGAAATCACCACAGCGTGAAAAGCTGGCCTCCGTCTTTTCGGATGACCTCAATTATGCGCATTCCAATGGCGTCGTGGATACCAAGGCGAGCTTCATGGACATCCTCACCGAGGGCCGCACCAAATACGCAGGTTATGACTATGAAGAGCGGAAGTTCACCTTTCCTGCCCCTGGTATCGCCCTCATGACTGGCCGTGCCCGCATCCAGGCCATCACGGACAAAGGCAGGATGGACAGCGTGCTCAGCTTTTTAGGCGTGTGGCGGCTGGAGAAAGGCGAATGGCGGTTCCTCGCTTGGCAGTCTTGCAAGCTACCTCCTGCTAGCCCGGCGAAGTGATGTTGCGCTGAGGGCCTCCACCATGATGCACGGGCGCTATCTTTTCCTCTTGGGCCTGCTCAGCCTCCCCGTCTGCCTTCAGGCCCAGGCGGTGGGTCAGCCTGTGCGGCCACTCGCCCAGGATGAAGTGACGCTGTGGGAATCGCCAGATCCCCGCAACATTTATGGTTATACTCCTGGCATTTGCCGCTTGTCATCAGGGCGTCTGGTCGCCACACATGAAGTCTCCTCCACGGGTAAGCCCGTCGGTCCTGAGGGCAAGCCGCTGCACGAGGCCCGCATCCTCACCAGTGACGATCGTGGTAAGACCTGGACGCAACGCGCCCATTTCGACATGAGCTTTGCCCGCCCTTTTGTCGCGGGTAAATCTCTCTACATCCTGGGGCGCAGCAAAAAGGTGGGCATCATCCGGTCTGATGATGACGGTGTCACATGGAGTCCGCGCGTCTTTTTAAATGATGTCGGCATTTGGCACCAGTCCGCCTGCAACGTTCATTTCGCCAAGGGGAATGTCTATCTCGTCATGGAGAAACACGCCCCGAAGCGCGGCATCCAGTCCTGGCAGGTGGGAGATCTCGCCCCTGTGCTCATGCGCGCCCAAGCGGATTCAGACCTCACCGAACCCAAGAACTGGACCTTCGCCAGCGAGCTCGTTTTTGAAGACATCTGGGACGCGGAGAAGAGCAACTACTTTGGCCTGCCCTTTCATCCGGTGGATCGCAAAAAAGCCACGTTCCTTGTGCCGCCTAAAGGCCGCAGCATCGCCCCCTTAGGTTGGTTGGAAACGAATGTTGTCCAGTTCACAGACCCAGATCACATCTGGCATGATCCGCAGGGAAAGACCTTCCATCTCTGGATGCGTGCCCACACCGGATTAACTAACTATGCTGCGATTGCGCAGGTGAAGGAAAACGATGACGGCAGCATGACGACCTCGCTGGTGAAATCACCCGCAGGCCAGACCATGCTCTACGTGCCCTGTCCTGGTGCGCAGATGCGCTTCCACATCTTGTGGGATGAAAAGACCAAGCTCTACTGGATGCTCGGCTCCCAGTCCACGGACTCCATGGTACGGCCAGATCGCATGTCCACCGAACGTTGGGGCACGCCTGATAATGAACGCCATCGTTTGGTGCTGCACTTCTCCAAAAATATGGTGGACTGGTGCTTTGCGGGCCTCGTCTGCGCGGGTGCTTCACCCAAGGAATCCCGCCACTACGCCAGCATGTGCCTGGATGGGGAGGACCTCTGCATCCTCAGTCGCAGTGGCAATGAAAAAGCCCGCTCCGCCCACAATGGCAATCTCATCCTCTTTCATCGGGTGAGGAAATTTCGCGATCTCATTTACTGAATGACTGAATTTAAAGAAAGTTACAGCGATTTGCACCTTTAGGATGAAGGCAGTTTCATCTAAACAACGCGCCACTTTCCAAAATGAAAATTTCAAGCTTCACGGGGTGTTTAGTTACACTTTTTGCCCTGCTACAATGCACCCATGCCGCCGATGCCACGAACTCATGGAGCACCAAGCTGCTCAAACAAAAACCCGATTGGTATGCTGGGGCCGAAGCTCGTGCTGCGGCTCAAACGGTGTTGCTCTACCAATCTGCGGAAGGTGCGTGGCCAAAAAATCACGATTTACTGAAGCCTCCTTCTTCGGCAGAAGAACTCGCCAAGATTCAAAAAGAAAAAGGCAATACCATTGATAACGGCTCGACAACTGCCCCCATAAGATTTCTGGCTTTGATAACCGAAGCCGGGGGTGGAGAGTCGTATCAGAAGGCAGTCATCAAAGGAATAGATTATTTGTTAGACTCACAGTACGAGAATGGGGGATTCCCGCAGTTTTATCCTCTCCGCCCTTCCGGATATTACTCCCATATCACCTACAACGACAACGCCATGATTAGCGCCCTCGAGCTGCTGCGGGACGTTGCAAGCGGTCGGCCTCCTTTTACTTTCGTGGATGATTTGCATCGTGAAAAAGCCGCTCAGGCAAATGAAAAGGGGATCCGTTGCATTCTGAAAACTCAGATTCGAGAAAATGGCAAGCTTACCGTCTGGTGTGCCCAGCACCATGAGGCGACTCTGGAGCCAGCTTGGGCACGAAAGTATGAGCCGCCCTCCCTTTCTGGTAGCGAAAGTGTCGGGGTGGTTCGTTTCCTCATGGAAATCGAAAAACCTACGCCTGAAATAATCGCATCCATTGAAGCAGCCATCCGTTGGCTTCAGGCCGCCGCTATTAAAGGAGTCCGGTTAGAAACTTTTAAAAATGCCGAAGGTAAACAAGACCGTCGGGTTGTGGGGGATGCCACAGCCAGCCCATTGTGGGCGCGCTTTTATGAATTGAAAACACATCGCCCTCTCTTCCTGGGACGTGACTCCGTTTTTCACTACAGCATCGGGGAGATCGAGTTCGAACGCCGCAATGGTTATGCCTATTACGGCACTTGGCCAGCCTCCTTATTGGAAGATGATTACCCCAAGTGGCAATCTAAACAGGGTTTCAAGTGAAGAGGATTAGACTGTTTTAGCGCATTGAGTTTTTCTCTGCGGGGGAGCGCGAGTATTTTACTCGCCTAACTTTCTTAGTGTGTTCAAGGCCGGAAAGTGCTGTGCGGTGTGGGATGAGGAAGTGGCCTTGGCCGATTGAGACCCAAGACCACATAAAGAGGCGAGTAGCATCGCTGCGCTCAGCATACTCGCGCTCCATGCAGCGAGGGCTTGTGGGAGCGCGAGTATTTTACTCGCCTAACTTTCCTAGTGTGTTGAAGACCGGAAAGGGCTGTGAGGTGGGGGATGAGGAAGTGGCCTTGGCCGCTGGAGAAGCGAGACCACAAAAAGAGGCGAGTAGCATCGCTACGCTCAGCATACTCGCGCTCCGTGCGGCGGGGCGGGGGATTTAACCCACCAGCTTGCGGGCTTCGGCGAGGGCGGCGTCCACTTTCGAGACGTCCTTGCCGCCGCCACGGGCGAAGTCGGGTTTGCCACCACCTTTGCCACCGACGATGGGGGCAATGGTCTGGATGATCTTGCCGGCCTGCACCTTGGCCTGATGCTCTTTGGAAACGGTGGCCATGAGGGTCACGTTGCCGCCACCGATGGAGGCCAGGACGATGACACCATTAAACACGCCTTTGAGGGCATCGTTCACGGCCATGGCATAGTCGCCATCAACATCCCCGAGGTTGGCGATGAGAACGTTGTTTTCAGCCGTCGCAAGGAGTTCCTTCGCCTTGCCGGAAGCTTCGCGCTGCTGGGCGGCCTTGAGGGCTTTTTCCAGCTCTTTTTGTTGGGCCAAAAGGTTATCAATCTTCTTCTCCAGATCACTCACTCCTTGGGCGCTGACCTTGCCCGCCAGCAGCTTCAGCAGGTCGGCATCGGCACGGGCAGCGTGGTAGGCTTCCAGTCCGGCGATGGCTTCGATGCGGCGCACGCCAGCAGCCACTGCCCCTTCGCCAATCAGGCGGAACAGGCCGATCTCGCCTGTGTGACGGGTGTGGGTACCGCCGCAGAGTTCCATGCTGTAACCATCCAGGGCCAGCGGCTTGCCGCCGATCTGCACCACGCGGACGTTCTCCGGATACTTCTCACCAAAGAGCTGCATGATGCCCGTGTTGTTCTTGGCCTCCGCATACGGAATCTCGTTCCATGAAACGGAGTCATTCGCCACGATGCGCTCATTCACCAGCTTCTCGATATCCGCGAGCTGGCCCGCAGTGAGGGCAGCATTGTTAAAGTCAAAGGTCAGCTTTTCCGCTGTGACGTTGGAGCCCTTTTGAGTGGCCTCCTGGTTCACGACTTCATGCAGGGCCCAGTGGAGCAAATGCGTGGCCGTGTGGTGGCGCTCAATAGCGTGACGACGCGGACCATCCACAGCTAGACGCACGAGAGCCCCTTCAGCAGGAGCTTCTTCACCTTCGATGAAATGCAACCAGGTATTGCCCACCTTGGTCGTACTGGAAACTGGGTAAGTATTAGCGCCCAAGATGATTTGACCGCTGTCGCCGATCTGGCCGCCCATCTCGGCATAACAAACACTGCTATCAAGAATGATGGCCGTTTTGTCTTTCATTGCTACGATTTCCAGCACCTTGGCTTCGGTCTCCAGTTCGTCATAACCGATGAACTTGGTGGGCTCTTTCGTTTCGATTTCGCTGACGGAGACGACGTTCTTTTTCATGGCAGAACGGGCGCGCTCGCGCTGTTCGGTCATGAGTTTCTCGAAGCCTTCTGTATCAACAGTTAGGCCGCGCTCGCGAGCGAGAAGCTCCGTGAGGTCGAGGGGAAAACCAAAGGTGTCGTAAAGTTGGAAAGCAAAGTCACCCGTAATAGAAGATCCTTTAGACGCCTCCGATTCGAACAAGGCAATTCCGCGATCCAGCGTCCGGTTAAACGCCTCTTCTTCCACCTTCAGCACCGCTTTGATCTGATCTTTGCGTGCGCGCAGTTCGGGGAAGACATCGCCCATGTGCAGGGCTAGCACGTCCACGAGTTTGTAGAAGAAGGGCTCTTTGAATTCCAGGGTGCGGCCATACTTCACGGCGCGGCGCAGGATGCGGCGGAGGGTGTAGTTGCGGTCGCTGTTGCCGGGCTGGATGCCATCGGCAATGGAGAAGCTGAGCGTGCGAAGATGATCGGCGATGACACGGAAGGCGACGTCCACTTTCTCCTGTTCCGTCACGGGGATGACGTGGCCCTGTTCATTGGGCAGGGGCAGGGTGCTCTGGTAATGCTTGCCGCTCAGGCGGGTCAGTTCATCAAAGATCGGCTTGAAGACATCCGTGTCGTAGTTGCTGATCTTCGCGGTCTCAAAGTCCGTGAAGTTTTTTGTGCCCTGGATGATGGAGGTCAGGCGCTCAAAGCCCATGCCGGTATCCACGTGCTGCGCAGGCAGCGGGGTGAAAGTGCCGTCCGGGTTGGCGTTGTACTGAATGAAAACGTTGTTCCAGATTTCGATGCAGCTCGCGTCGCTGCCATTGACCAGCTTGGCCCCGGCACGCTGGCGTTCTTCGCTGAGCTCAATCGGCCCGGGGGTGAGGTCAATGTGGATCTCCGTGCACGGGCCGCAGGGGCCGGTATCGGCCATCATCCAGAAGTTGTCCTTCTTGTTGCCGTTGACGATGTGGATCTCAGGGTCGAGACCCACGGAGCGGAATTTTTCAGCCCACAGGTCCCAGCTTTCCTGGTCACGATCCGCCGGATCACCCTTCTCTTTGTTAGGCTGGTAGATGGTGGCGAAGACGCGGCTCGGCGGGAATTTGAAACGCTCGACGATGAGCTCCCAGCTCCAGGAGATGGCCTCTTTTTTGAAGTAGTCGCCAAAGGACCAGTTCCCCAGCATTTCAAAGAAAGTGTGGTGGTAGGTATCCAGGCCCACGTCTTCGAGGTCATTGTGCTTACCGCCGGCGCGGATGCACTTCTGCGTATCGGCAGCACGGGTGGGCAGGCCTTTGGAAAGCACGCCTGGCCAGGTGTCCACATCGGCACTGCGCTCGCCCAGGAAGATGGGGACGAACTGGTTCATGCCCGCATTAGTAAAGATACGTGCGCCGTCGCGGCTGGTGTAGCCCACGTTGTCACTGGGGACGATGGTGTGATCCTTGGACTTGAAAAAGTCGAGGAACGTCTGGCGAATCTGGGCGGCGGTAGGGACGGCGGACATGGCAGAAAGGGCGCGCACTATGGCGGAGGATTGAGCCTTGACCACGGAAAAGAAGGGGGCGGCGTGGGAAGGGTGGTCTGGATAAAAACGCTGGAGGACTGGCTATGAGGAGGCTGGAAAGTCCCTAAATCCTCAAGTGGAAGGGAAAAAATCCAGGTTTTGAATCTTAGGGACGTAAAAAACTTGTAAAATTACTGAGTTTAATTAGAATTATCAGAGTGAATATCGGTTTCCATCCTTCCACGACACCTCTGCGCCGGGCTGGTTTCAGCTTGGTGGAGATGCTGATGGTCATCGCCATCCTGGGGATCATGAGCAGCATGGTCATCATCGCCTTTGGCGGCGTGCGTGAAGGGGCTGAAAATGAAAAGGACAAGCGCAATGCCCAAAACATCGCCAGTCTGGCAGCCGTGGCCAGTGCGGCGGATGCGGACTTTGCCGTGCCAGGGGACAAGACCGCCTCGGTGGAAAATTTGCGCGATGGCTGCAGCCCATCCTCGGGGATCTTCAAAGGCCACGTTTACCAGCTCCCCTCAATGACGAGCCACGACATCCAAGGGGCAATCCGTTACCTGCACTTGAAGGGGAGTGAATTGGTTTATCATCAGGTGTCAGAATGAGGCGGTAGCCTGCCCTCGATTTTTCCTGCGACGGCTTGCAGAAAGGGGCATCTGGCGGCATCAGCACAGCCATGCTTCGTGGTGCTGAACAATGGCTCTGGTCTTACCTCACTCGTGAACGGCACTCAGGCCGGATCTCACCGGGGCAGCCCCTGCATGCCTGCATCGCCGTGTGCGATCATTTTGAGCCGCTGCATCACACCGATAAAGCGGGGGCTCTGCGGGCCATCGGGGACTGGCAGGCCGCCTGGCCTGAGCTGGTGAAATCTCACCCAGACAGTGGGGGGCGCGGTCCCCGGCACACCTTTTTTTTCCCGGTGGAACAATACGATGCGGACCTCCTCGCGCCTGTGGCCAGCCTATGCGCCCAAACGGGCAGTGAGGTGGAGATCCACCTGCATCATGACAACGACACCGAGGCGAGCGTGACAAAGCTGCTGCTGGATGGCGTGCGCGACCTAGCCAGCCATGGCCTGCTCACACGCGGGTCAGATGGCCGTCCACGTTACGCTTTCATCCACGGTAATTGGGCGCTGGACAATTCCCGACCCGATGGCCGCTGGTGTGGGGTTTCCAATGAACTCAGCGTGCTGAAGCGCACGGGCTGTTACGCCGACCTGACGATGCCCAGTGCGCCGGACCCCTGCCAAACGAGGACGATCAATTCTGTCTATTACGCCCGGGAAGATGGCTGCGCTAAATCGCACAACACCGGGGTAGTCGTGGAGGCGGGTAAAACAGCACCTTTGCGGGAAAAAGACGATCATCTGCTCCTCATCCAGGGCCCCCTAGGACTGAACTGGGGCCGCAGGAAATGGGGCCTGCTGCCTCGACTGGAAAATGGTGATCTCACCGGGGCAAATCCCCCCACGGCGGCCCGTGCGCGTTTGTGGCTGGAGCTTTGCCCTCGGGTGAAAAACGGTGCTCCCTGGGTCTTCATCAAGCTGCATACCCACGCGGGCATCCCCAAGAATTACCGTGCTCTTTTGGGGAAAGCAGCGCAGCAGTTTTACCAGGGCCTGGCAGAGATGGCGCGTTCCACGCCGGGGTTTCATTACCACTTCGTCACCGCCCGTGAGCTGGTGAATCTGGTCCACGCTGCCGAAGATGGTCAAACCGGCAGCCCGAGCGACTGGCTGGACTACCGATATTCCAAGCCCCCCGTATTGGCCTAGGCGGGTCTAGCTCACCAGCCGCAGCAGGTAACGCACTTCTTCCTGCCACTCATCTCCCTCCACCGTCTGCTGGACGAGGCGCTGAAACTCATGCGCAGCTTCTTTGCGCAGACGGTGCAGGCTGACCTTAAAATCCGTGACGCTGGAAAGGCCTGCCTTTTGGGTAAGCTCCAGCGAGGAGAGGGGCTGATTTTTGATTTCGCTCAGGATGAGCGGTTGTAGGGTTTCATAAACCTGGAGCCGCTGGCGGTAGGAATATGAGCAGCGCAGGGTATCCAGCACCTGTTGCCAGAGCTGGCGGGCAAAGCTGCGGTCAAAAGCGCGTTCGGGATCGTCTTGGTCCTGATCCGCATGCTCCAAGTAGGTGGATTCCGCCAAGACGAAGTCCAGCGGCACGTGCTCAATGCCGCCCCCTCGACTCTGGGTGTGCTGGCGGGCGAGGCTGCTGGAAACCCGGCGGCGGAAGATGGTGATGATCCATGTGCGCAGACGTCCCTGCTGACCATCGTAGGTGGCGAAGCCCTCCGCATTGGTGAGGATGTGTTGGAAAAAATCCTGCACTGCATCGGCTGATGCATGCTCATTGAGCCCCGTTCTACGGGAAAATTCATAAAGGGGAAGCCAGTAGCGCCTGGCGACGAGGCGTATAGCTTCTTCTCTCAGGGAGTCATCAGTACTGCGTAACCTCCCCACGAGAGTGAGGCTGGTCTCAGGAAAACCATCGTTGACGGGAAAGATGGACATTGGGGGGAACTAAATTGGCGTAATCAAAGGGGAATACCGGATTGATGCAAGAATGATACAGTTTTTCTGCTAAGGATTACGGAATACCTACGTCCCTCTTAACAGAATGAACCCAGAGCCGTTACCTCCCAACGAAGATGGGATACCCTCTTTTCAGGCCATCGTTGAAAAAGATTTAACTCCCAATGAAGCTGGCTCGGGTCGGTTACCTGAGGGTGGATGGATTTCAAAGGAGGTTCTGGAAAAAATTCTTCCTCAATACGAACGTTGGGCTTTCGTAGGTACAGGAGGAATGGGCGTGGTGTACAAAGCCTGGCATCGCGAGCTGCAGCGCTGGGCCGCCATCAAGTTTCTCGCTCCCAAATTGTGTTGCGATCCCCGAGCGATGGCGCGTTTTCAAAACGAGGCCACCGTGATGGCTCAGTTGCGCCACCCGAACATTGTCCCAGTCCATGACTTTGGGTGTGAGGGGGATCTGGCTTGGCTGGTCATGGATTTTTTAGACGGGGTGCCGCTTCATGTTTGGGCGAAGGAAAGATCGCGAAAGCCCACGGAAATCGCCCAGATGATGGCCAAGATCACTCGCTCAGTCGGGGTGGCGCATGCTTCCGGCATCACGCACCGGGATTTGAAACCGGGTAACATTATGGTGCTAGGTGACGAGCCTATCCTGCTGGACTTTGGCTTAGCGCAAAATCAGGCTTGGCAGCAGGACATCCGCCTGACGCATGATGGGGAGCTAGCTGGCACAGTGGCTTACCTTGCACCTGAACAGGTGGACCCCACCCTGGGAGAACCAGCCCCAGCGACGGATGTTCATGCCTGCGGAGTGATGCTGTTTGAGCTGCTTTCTGGCCGCCTGCCGCGCACGGGATTGGCCTCCCAGATCATCACCCGCCTCCATGAGGATGACCTACCGCCCCGTTTGTCCACCGTGGTGAAGTCTCCGCGCAAGGAACTGGATGCCATCTGCTGGCGGGCTATGCAGAAGACCCCAGAAGGCCGCTATGCGAATGGCACCTCCATGGCGGAAGATCTGGAGCGTTTTCTGGATGGCCGCCCGATTCGGGCCAAGAATCCAGATCTCCTGGAAGTCTGTTACCTCTACTTCCGCCGTTATCCCTGGGCTCTCGGTGCCGCTGCGGTAGCGCTTTTGGCTCTGAGTATTTCCGTGTGGACCACCAGCCGCATGCAGTGGAGCAAAAAGAAGTCAAACCTACTCTCGCAGATCAATCGTCAACTGACAGCGGAAGAATGGACACCGGATCGGCTAGCGCTGACGGATGGTTTGCTGGATCAAATGCATCGAGTGGATACCGTGCTGGAGCGTTACCTCCGGGAAGATGTGCTCAAACGCACGTATCATACGGTCGAGGATCTGCTGGAAGCCCCAAGACTGAGTGAAGCTGACTCCAAAAGGATCCAGGTTTTGATCCGGGCTCTCATCTCGAAAAAACATCCAGATAGCTCTCTGTTATTGAACCGTTGGCGGGCGCGGGAGGCAGCCTGGCAGACGGTGGCCAGCCTGCACGGGCCCATCACGCCAGAGTCTGCACAGGTTATTTTCCAGACCAAGGGCTGGGTGGCCAAGCTCGGGGAATTGCATGCGGTGCCTGCTGTCGCAGGTCAAACGTGGAGCACCCTCTTCAGTCCCTTGGATGTGGAAGGGGCTGTGGAATTAGAAATGGAGCTGCATGAGACTTGGCAGGAGGCGAAGGCCTTTGGGCTTACCCTCATCATCCCCCAGCTTGAGGATGTGCAGTTTCGCGTTTTCCAGGCGGAGCGCTTTCGGCAGTATCAACCTGATTTTGAAAATCCTGAAAAGGTCCAGGTCATGACCATCATGTCTGAAGACGTGCCCTTAGCCTACGCTCTGGTTCCCCTGGAAGTCCGCCGCAGCCCCCACCTGACGCTTCGCTGTCGGTATGAAAATGGGGATCTTTCTTTCAGCCTCAATGGCAGCAACCCACTGAATTACACACGTATTTTTGAGCTGACTCGCACTTTGTCGAAGGCCCGTTTTAGCCTGCTGCTGCCTGTCGAGTCCAGCCTCGCACGCTTTGAATTACGTGAACGGGATGTGAAAGCGCCTGCCACACCTTTGGCCAAGGCGGATGACTTTTTTAGTGTGGGTAAGCCCACGGAAGCCCTGGCGATCTATGAGAAATACCTCAACCGGGCGGATGTGAAAGCGGAGTGCCTTTATAAATATGCAGCTTGTCTGGAGGCGCTGCAAAAAAGGAAAGATGCTCTCACCACCTGGGAACAGGTGGCGCGCAATCCAGCGGAACCGTGGAAAAGCCTAGCCATGTTCCAATTGTGGCGGGGGCATCTGACCTTGGGGGATATGGAGCATGCGAATGCTTGGTTTGATCTCATGATGGCTAACCGCCCGCCGGAGATCGTGCGCACGGGTATGGCCACGGGAGATCGGTTGCTGCTAAATCAGCACTATCTGCCCATCACGCGAAGCCTGAATTGCCTCAAAGTGCGGCCTGAGGACATCCCAGACCTGGACCGTGCTGTGCGGGTGCAGCATTTTTTGGGTGCGGATGATCGCAACACAGCCGTGCGCACAGCCATGGCCTTTCACTTTGCCGGGCATGACCACCAGGCCCGGCAGTCACTGACCCAGGCGGTCACTCAGGTGCAGCCCACGGCGGGCCTGCCAGAGGCGGAAATCAATTCCACCATGGTCTGTCTCGATCAATGGGCGGCCCTGGGAGGGGCAGAGACTGATGCGGTGCTGCGTGCGACGGTGGTCGCCTGGGCTCAAGCTTTGGAGGCTAGTCAGCAGCCCACGCGGGCCATTCCTATTCTCGAGTTAGTGCGGCAGAAGCTACGGATGCGCCCGCCTCTAGAACAACCTCAGGCCAAGCTGTTAGAATCGCTCCAAGAAGACTCTGGACTTTTGCTTAGGCACAAGATTGAGGTATGGCTGGTTGCTGGCATGGCTGAGGAAACGCCATCAGCACGGCAAAAGATGTGGCAGGAGGCGGTCAAAGCTTTGGAGAACCACGACGGGGTGGCTGACCACACCCAGCAAAAACTGCATTCGGAATTCGTCGCGCGCAGCTTGGCACAGAGTTGGACTCAAGCGCAGGCAACGGAGTGGCTGACGGCGCTTTTTGGCAAAGCCCGGCCTCTCGTCTCACGGGATAAGTGGATCGGGCCCATCGTCCATGCTCTGGCGGGGAACGTACTCGCGAAGACGCTGAACGAAATTTTGCAGAGTGAGCGCGGGCAGCGTTTTGCGAAGGATTACATCTTGCGCACACGGCCTGCGCGAGATCTGGCCTATGAAAGCATGGAACTGGTCCTCACCAGTCTTTTTGCCAAGGGAACGGACTGGGCCGTGGAACATCCTCAAGTGCGAGCCAGCGCGAAAGAAGTGGTGGCGGCTTTCTGCAAACGAGAGTTTTCCGAGGTGGCTCTCATGCAGTTCTTCACTCTCTGGAGTGGCGTAAAAAATCAAGCAACCTGGGACATGATGGCCACGGCGTTGAAGCCCGAATTGCGTCAGCCGCTGGAGGCTCTGCTTCTGCGACGATATGAAGTTTTAGGGCTGAATCAGGAGGCGAGAGGATTTCAGGCCCCAGCGGCCGACCAAAAAAAACCCGCGCCGAATACGACGCGGGTTATTCCGTCTCCAAGTCTGGAGTAAAGATTTACTGAATCTCCAAGCACACACCCTCTTCCGTGCTGCGGGCAAAGAGGCGGTCATAAGCCAGGACAGGGTAGCTCCACACCTTACCAGCCAGAACGTCTTCGCGCTTGAGCTCCACGTATTTTTCGGGATTGGCTTCTACGACGACGATTTCGCCTTTGTCGCTGAGGGCGATGACTTTATCGCCAGAGAGAATGACCTGGCCAGGGCCGAATCCGGCTTCCTTCCAGACATCCTTACCTGTCTTGATGTCCACACAGGCCAGAGGGCCGTTGCCGTATTCTTTGAAGCTGAACATGCCGTAGAGGTAGCCATCTTTCACCACGGGCGTGCTCCAGTGATTGAAGCATTCATTTTCGCGCCGCCAGATTTGCTCCGCGCTCAGGTCGCTGCCGCTCTTGCTGATCTTGAAAGCACCTGCGCCGACACCGTAACCGGCAGAGCAATAGACGATGTCTTCATACACCACCGGGCTCGCCGCTGTGGAGACTTTAAAAGGGAAGTCCCCACGCCACAGTACTTTGCCATCCGCAGGATTCACACCCACGAGGCCCACCTGGGTGAAAAAGATGGCCTGGTGCACGCCGTGGATGTCGGCAATGACGGGCGTCGCATGGGTCATTTTGTCGTTCTCACCCTTCCAGACGACTTTTCCAGTGTTCTTGTTTAGACCCAGCAGGGCCTGGCCTTCACCGCCACCGCACATGAGCAGAATATCGCCATCAATGACGGGAGAGGCGGCATTCTGCCATTTGATCTGCACGCCGGCGTTGTCCTTCATCACATCGTGATTCCACACGGGTTTGCCCGTGGCAGCTTCAAAGCAGAACACGCCCAGGTTGGCATCAATGGCGTACACTTTGTCGCCATTCACCACGGGGGTGGAGCGGGGGCCATCCCCGCCTTTGTTGTCTTTAGCGCCGTCATTCCCACCGCCATCGTATTTGCCGATCACGGTCAGGGGTTTTCTCCAAGCTTCTTTGCCGCTACGCACGTCCAGAGCCACCAAGACTTCGCCGGTATTGCCATCGGTTTCACCGGTGATGATGGTGAAGGCCTTGGCCCCTGCGACGGCAAAGGAGCTGAAGCCCGTGGGGGTCTCCGTCTTCCACAGGGTCTTGATGTTGGCTGCCTTCCAGTTGCTGACTTTGGCCGCAGGGGCGGTGCCATTGCTGTTAGGACCCCGGAACTGGCCCCATTCTCCTGGGGTCTGGGCGGAAAGGCTGGCTGCCGTGAGGAGCGAACCACTGACGAGGGTAAGGGTGGAGCGATTCATAGAATGAAGATGCAGGACCCTGTCTAACGGGTAAGCACGCGTGAGTCTTGCGAAAGCCAGCCCTCACGGCAAGCAAAGACCTGTGAAATTCACAAGCTGTCCAGTTGCCGCAACATGCCCCCGTAGTAACCCTGCAACATCGTAATGATGCGGCTGACCACAAAGAGGACCACGATGGCGTAGCCGATTTTTGGCAACCACAGGGTGGCGCGCTCCATCGCCTCGGCCGCGCTGAGTGTTTCCGCGCTGGCGCAACGGGCCATTTCTTCATCCAGTTGGCCCACTTCCTCCGCCGTGGCGAGCATGTTTAAGAATAGGGGATCAAAACCTTCTTCCTGCGCTAAGGAAGTGGCCAGTGATTCGCCTTTCGTTTCGATGCGACCCGCCGCCGCGAAGGCGGCTTTTTTGAGGCTGCCGGATTGCGAGGCCTCGCCCGCTAGACGGCAGATGGCGGACATGGGGAGGGCGGCCAGCAGGCCAGCATGAAAGACCTGACAAAAGCGCGCCAGAGCCCAGTGCTGCCGCGCCGGGCCGATCCACGGCAGGCGTTTCAGCGCCCGATCCACCTTTGCCGACTCTAGCCCCTTTTGCGTGAGCCAGTGCCAGAGAAAATAAGAGGCTGCCAAGACCACCCACAAAAGTAAAAACCAGAGCAATACCCGGCTGAAAAATCCTGGCCCCTCAGTGGCGACAAAGGCGGTGGGAATTTCTGGCAGCACGATGGCCAGATGCAGCAGCACCATGGGGTAGATCATGGCCCCACGCATCTGCCGTGCAGCCCCGTCTGCAGAGGCAAAATAACGTGCGAGGTGATTGAAGGCTGCGTTCAGTTTGCCACTGCGCTCACCCGCCTCGATCAAGGCTACCTCCAGGCCAGTGACGAGCTTTTGGTTATGCTCTTGGATGGATTCGGCCAAACTTTTCCCTTCCGCCAAGCCTCGTTGCATGCCCTCCAGATAGGCTCGTCTGCCAGGACTGCTCTTTTGTGACAGCAGCAGGGTTAGGGATCGGTCGAGGTGAAAGTCCGCCTGAGTCAGCTTGGCCAGTTCGCGGTAGAGAGCGGTCTTTTCCGCAGATTTCATCGGCGCATCATCCACGAAGCGAACGCAGAAGCGAGCTTAAACGCTGGCAGTGTCCGTCATGGCCCTTTCATAGGTCTGGAGGAGCTGCACCACACTGCGTTCCCAGCTCAGCTCCGTGGTCAGCCGCTCCTGGCCGATCCGTCCCATCTCCATTCGGCGGGGTTCATCATCCAGCAGTTCCAAAACGGCATCTCCTAGACGCTTCGCGGAGTTTTCCATCACATAGAGCGCGGCATCTCCAGCGGAGTAGCGCCCTTCACGTGTGCCGAACATGACCTGGGCTTTGGCAAAGGCCATGTATTCCAGCGTTTTGTTCATCGTGCAGTGGTCGTTGTAGTCGTTGATGGGGTCGCAGGCCACGCCGAGATCCATGGTTTTTAAGGCGGTGAAGAGGAACTCGTTCGAGACCCGGCCCGGCATCGCTACCTGCTCTTGCAGGCCCAGTTCATCGCGCTGTTTCACCAGCTCCGCATATTCGGGGCCGCTGCCCATGAGGACGAACTGCACATCCTGCCGCCCACGCTCATGGACGATGTGATGAGCGGCCTCGATGAGGTAATGCACGCCATCTGCATTACCCATGACGCCGATGTAACCGACGAGAAAACGCCGCCCGTTCTTCAGCTTTGGGTCTGCGGGTAGATCGGTGGGCAGCTTGTTCGGTGCGGTGCGTACGATGAAGACCTCATCATCTTTTTTGCGCCCGCGTTTTTTCACGGTGGAGAGCACGCTTTGGTTCGTCGCCATCACCGCATCAGCCAGGGCCAGGGTGCAGCGCTCCGCGACGCGTACGGCCCAGTAGAGCAGGCCACGTTTGCCAAACTTAGCCTCAAACATTTCTGGCCACAGATCATGCACATCGTAGATGACTTTGACCCCGCCCAATAGTTTGAAAGGCAGTGCGATGAGGAACAGCAGATCCGGAGGGTTGCACAGGTGAATCACATCGAATCCGCTGCGCCGCCAGGCTTTTAGCGCGCAGCCCAGTTCGCCCCACAGAGCGGTGGTGTATTCCAGGATGAAACCCCGGATGCCGCGTGCTTCAGCACTGATCCAGTGGCGATAGATCTGAATGCCTTCCAATACCTCTTCGGGTGCGGTGTAGCCACGCATCTGGGGGCAGATGACGGTGACCTCATGACCCGCATCTCTCAGGGCGCAGGCTTCCTGCCAAACGCGCCGATCCAGCGGCACGGGCAGATTTTCGACAAGGATCAGGATGCGCAATCGAGACATCGGCCATCAGCCTTGCCGTGTCTGGCCGTTTCGCAAGCTTTACTCCAGAGGAGAATGTTTAGTCCTCCAGGATGGAGGCAGAAACACGGGCGATGATGTGCCCCTGAGGATCCCGGACGATGACTTTGCCATGTTCGATCACGGGCGAGTCGCCCATCGCTTCCACATAATCCGTGGCTAGGTCTTTGCCACAGCCAAGCACCTGGCAAACACGTGCGACGCGGGCTTTAAATTCGGATTCTGTCATGAGCCCCTCTAAACCCATTCTAAATCCCGCGCTAGACAAAAGCGGCGCTAGCATCAAGACACCGCTTCCAGGAACGGCGTGAGTTTCACCGTTCTGTGGCCCGGTCTTTCTCAGGCTGGGTCAGGTTCACTCTTTCGATCGTTCCGTCGGGGTAGCTCACCTCTAGCGCCCACCAGCGGCACCAGTGCAGGCGCAGTCCCAGCTTGGTCTCAGGGGCTGGGCAAGCTGGGATAGGCGGTAAACGGACAGTGATCATGGCACCCGTGAGCAAGGGGCCGAAATCGGCCACGTGAAGCTCACGCTCGGTCTTATTCTTCCGGTGTTTGTGTCGGCGGTTCAATAGCGCCTCCTGGCTAGGCGCGGAATTTTCCGCATCCCAGGGTGCGGCGAGCGCGAGGATGCGCCCTGTGCAGCGTGGCAGACTGGGCAGTCGATTGGCTTTTTCCCAGGCGCACCAGAGATGAATTTCACCGCCTTTGGCACCCGGTATCGGCTTCAGAGCGATGGCCCAGGCGGGGGCTGCCAGTTGACGCCAAGCCTGGACGAAAGCCCAAAAAATGCCTGCCCCGATGGCAACGAAGGGGACGAGAAAGAGGGTCAAAAACCACGGTTCAGAACCCGAGCGCCATTTCTCAATGACCCCGAGAATGAAGACGGAGACGATACCGTTCCAAAAGAGGTTCAGCAGTAGAAAGCCCACCACACTCGGCAGCCGCTGGTCTGAGGCGATCCAGACCATGGGGGCGCCGCTGCGGAGGGCGGGGTTTTCGAGTCGTTCTAGTGTCTCTGCCGGGAGGCTGCCTTCACGGCAAAGCTCGCGAATGAGGGCCAGGCGAGACTGCCGGATTCTACCGAACAAAGGGCGATGAAAGAAAATGCCCAGGCCCACTAAACCTATCGTGATGAAAGGGACGGAAAAACAGAGCCCAAAGAGGGCCGATGCAGGCATAGAACGATCCAGCACAGCTTCCTCCGGGTGGGCTGGATCTACCCAGCAGGTGGTCACTTGGCCTTTGGGAAGGCTCGCTACCGCTGCCTGCAGGGTTTCGACGGCAATGTTGGTTTTACCTATCCTGAATGAATAGCGGGAGGATTCATAACTGCGGTCGCCGAAGTGGTAACGAAACTTCACCGCCACTTCATAGGTGCTGCCATCGCTGTCTCTGGATTCATCCAACTTTGATTCTAAGATCACCGCTTCGGTCTCTTGCCAGTCGCGAGCATTCAGCCAATGCAGGCCTGGCTGCACGCACATCATCCATAACACGAACAAGCCCCCGATCAAAAACGGCATGCAAAACAGACCCGCGCAGCCGGAACTGAATTTTGCTTTTGGGGATTCTTCAAAATACCAAGGCCAGGCAGGTTTCACGGTAAGTATTCAGGTTTTAAATGAGGACTTGAGTGATCCTTCTCTGGCTGGTTCGTACTTTTAGTTAGGCGCGATCATCGTGGATGGCATCACGCGGGCAGCAGGTAGCCTTTCGCGAGCGTCTCATAGCTACTGACCTGAGCCTGTTCCCAGCTTGTATCGCGGTCCAATTCCTGTGCCATCAAACGGGCGACGATGGGGGCTGCCTCCAGGCTGGAGCGTGCATCCAGCAGCAGGGCACGGGTGCGGCGTGACAGCACATCTTCCACCGTGCGTGCCATCTCATGCCGCACATGCCAGATGATCTCGGCTTTGAGGAACTCCAGTTTTGGATGAAGGACTTCCCCCAGGGTAGGGTCATTTTGAATCAAGGCGCGGATGCCGGGCGCATCACTGCCGTAGTAATGGAGGTGGCTGGCTTCGGCCTCGGTGACCTCGGCTCCATGGATCTTTAATTCATGGGTGGCACAGTAGCGGTGATCCAGGGCACCGATCATCTCCGCATGATCAATGACATCCTCTGCCATCTTGCGATACGTCGTCCACTTACCGCCGGCCAGGGTGATGAGCCCAGAGTCTGAGATGGAGATGAGGTGATCCCGTGACAGGGCTGCGGTGGAGCTGGCGTCAGACTTGATCAGCGGGCGCAGACCCGCATACACGCTCAGCACATCCGCTCTTGTGGGATCCCGGGTGAGGTAGCGGGTGATCTGGGTAAAGATGAATTCGATTTCTGCCTCTAGCGCGCGCGGTTCCAGTGAGGCATTTTCCACGGGCGTATCGGTGGTGCCCACCACCACCCGGCCATGCCAAGGCACGGCGAAGAGTACTCGTCCATCATCCGTCTTGGGGATCATGATGGCGGTATCGCCCGGCAGAAACTCGCGTGGCAGCACAAAGTGGATGCCTTGGCTGGGGCTCAGCATCGTCTTAGCTTGCGGGTCATCCATGCGGCGCACTTCATCGGCAAAGACGCCCGTGGCATTGATCACCACCTTGGCTCTGACTGCGGCTTCCTCACCTGTCTCCGCATCTTGCAGTTTCACGCCTGCCACGTGAGGGCCTTCTTTGATCAGGCCTGCACATCGCACGTAGTTCAGCACCACGGCCCCTTTTTCTGCGGCGGTCTGGGCGAGATTGATCGCCAGTCGCGAGTCATCGAACTGACCGTCATGATAAATGATGCCGCCCGTGAGGTCTTGCTGTTCAATGTTAGGCAGCAACTCGATGACGTCTTCACGATTCAGATAGCGGGAAGGTTCCAGTCCCAGCCTGCCTGCTAGCCCATCATAGACTTTCATGCCGATGCCGTAAAAGGGCCCTTCCCACCAATGGTAGTTGGGAATGACAAACGGCAGGCTATGGACCAGGTGCGGGGCATTGCGGCACATGAGACCACGCTCGCGCAGGGCCTCCAGCACCAGAGATACGTTGCCTTGTTTGAGGTAGCGCACCCCGCCGTGCACCAGCTTCGTGCTACGGCTTGAGGTGCCTTTGGCAAAGTCAGACTGCTCCACCAACAACACACTGTGGCCGCGCACTGCGGCATCCACCGCAGCGCCGAGTCCCGAGGCACCTCCGCCCACAATGACAATATCAAAAGGCTCTGGCCGCGAAGAAAGCTCGGTGAGTGAGGCAAGGCGTTTCATGGTGTTAACAAGTTAAACGTAGGCCCGCCTGCCTGCCGAGAACAATTCTCCGCTCATGGACAAATTCAGGCTTGAGGGGCCAGGGTCAGCCCGGCTTCCTGGGCGGCTTTCAAAACGTCTCGCTTCAGCTTTTGATAGGCAGCAAAGGCAATCGTCACCACGGCAATGAACGAGATGGTGTAGAAATCGAAAGCCATCACCCGCAGAGGTGTGGGAAGGGAAACCACCGCGAGAATCAGCGCCTGAATCACCAGCGACCGCAGACTTACCCGCAGCATTAGACGTACGCGGGTCAGCAGGCGCTGCTTTCCATGGTACTCCGTGACGGTCAGAAAGGCGGGCGAAACATCGAACTGTGATGCCGCTTCGAGATCGAACAGCCTCCAGCCATCATCGGGCCGGAGTGAAATCTTCTGTCGGGTGAGGTTCGCTTGAAGACGATCCAGCAGCCGGGCCCGGTCCACCCCTGATTCACTCCAGAAGGCTAGCTCCCCCAGGCTGAAGGAGATTTTGCGGGGACGCTTCAGCCCTTGGGCTGCTGTCTCATTTTTCTTCCTCCCAGGTCTGGCTCCCAACCGCAGCATGCCTAGCCCGCGCTCCCATTCCCGAATCACGGGTTGAAGCCAGCATAGACCTAACAAAAGGCATGACTCCAGCAGGCTGAGTGAAAAAGGTGCGCGGGTTTGGTTTCGCAAGCGACAGGCGGCGAGCAGCAAGGAGAAACTCAGGATCAAAGCGGCTGAAAGTGGGGAGCGGTGCGCAAGCGCTACCAGCAATAACACCACCCAGGTCACCCCACTCATCCAGTCTAACCAACCACGTGGCCCTTGCCGATAGATGCCTTGAAAAAGGCCTTCTCCCATAGGGCCATGAAAGATGCTGCCCTCTTCCAAATGCAAACTCGCAGCCCTATCTCCATAAATACCGCCAAACCAACGTGCGCCGCCCAGTGGCCCAAATCGCTGCGGGTGGTCCTTCATCAAAAGAGCCTCCGCCCGGCCATAACCACGCTGCTGGCGGAGGTAAGCACCCACGGTGTAGCGGCGGTGATGCCACACCATGGCGCCGGAGATAAAGTGCAATTTGCCCCCAGCCTCACGCAGCCGCCAGCACACATCCACGTCATCTCCGGCCACCCGGTATTGAGGGCGAAAACCGCCGATGGATTCCAGGGCGGTTTTGCGAATGGCGAGGTTGCAGCCTGGAAGATGCTCGGCCTCGACATCTGTGAGCAGCACATGGGCGGGGGCTCCGGGTGCGGCTGCGACAACAGCTTCAGTGCGGTTTCGCGGTGAAGGGGGGATGTTTGGCCCTCCCGCTGCCACCCACTGTGGATCGTCAAAGCCTAACACTAAGTTTGACAGCCAGTCTTCATCCACAATACAGTCATCATCCGTGTAGGCCAGGATCTCTCCCGTGGCCAGAGCGGCCCCTAGATTGCGCGCCACGCTGAGGCCCGCGTGCTCTTGCCGCACGTAGCGGATGTGAGGGAAATCTTTGGCGAGGGTGGCGATGTCTTGGGTGGAGCCATCATCAATCAAGAGTGCTTCAAAGTTTGAGTAACGCAGTCGGCTGAGAGACTCCAGGCAGCTCCTCAGCGTAGCCGTGCCATTGTAAGTGCATACGATGACGGAGATGCGTGGCTGGGTGTGAGGACGGTGGGCTGTGGCTGTCTCCTTCAAGCTGCCGCAGATGGCTCTTTCCTGCCTAACAGAATCCACCAAACCAAAGCGCCATTGTGTGATGGCCTCACCCCCACGAAACCATTCGTCCGTATAGGAGAACCAGACTGTTCCCGCCACGGCGGCCTGCTGACAGGCGGCCTGAAACCAGGCCCAAGTCTGGGCTTGAGCCGCCTCCCCATGGGCAGCTACATCCAGCCCAAATTCGCTGATGACCAGAGGTTTATCTCCCGCCAGATTTTGCAGGCGTTGAAGATAGGCCGCGAGAGTTTCGGGCTGTTCCAGGTAGAGATTCACGGCCAAAAAATCGGCCTGATTCGGGATGAGGTACTCCGTGCTGGGGTAAGTGGCGTAACTGAAGAGCTGATGCGGAGCCACCGCTCTGGCGCTCTCCATGAGGCCATCTAGAAAATCCCGTACGCGTGTGGGGCCCATCCACCGCACGAGTGTTTTTTCGATCTCGTTGCCGACCAAAAAACCGGCCACGCAAGGTTCGTCCTTCAACCGAAGGACGGCCTGCATGACGGTCTGCCGGATCTGCTCTTGCTGGGCTCGGCTGCGGAGGAAATCCACATGATCTGTCCAAGGAATGCCGACCCATAATCGCAGGCCTAGTTTTGTCGCGGCATGGATCACTTGCGGCGTCGGCAGTTCATACAAACGAACGGTGTTGAAGCCAAGTGCTCCGATGTGCCTGAGGTCGGCAACGAGGGCCGAGTCCTCAGGGAAGGGTTCCCCGAGAGAATTCGGCTTAAACGGGCCGTAACTCACCCCACGCATCTGCCATTTCTCAGCCCCGGCACGCAGCCATTTCCCAGCCGTCTTGAGACGAGGGAAAGGAGGTGTAGGAGGGGTGGCGGACATGGAATGTGAATCAAGCATGGACGTATGACCGGGGAAAGCCATTCGCCTCATGGGGTGGCGGGTATTTTGTGTCTGGTAATCTGCAAGTTAAAGGCAAGGGACGTTACAGGCCCTTCATGGTCACACCGATCTCGCGCACCAGTCCCTGGAGGATTTCATTGTGATCCCAGCCTTCCTTTTCCTGAAGAATAACTTTGCCTGGGTGCGCACTGGCGAGGTCACGGCTCATTTCCACGGGGATCACAGGATCTGCCGTGCCGTGAAAGATAACGACTTTGGCCCCCCGGTTCACCACGTGGGCGAGGTGCTTTCGATTGTCAAAGCGATGCATATTCACGTAACAGAGGGGCCAGCCGATGACGCGCTTGCCCATCTCGGTCAGGGTGGTGAAAGGGGAAATGAGGAAGATCTTTTGGATGTGGAAGTCATCCGCAGCCATCAATCCCGCTGCACAGCCGATGGAGTGACCTAGAACCCGCAGACGGGGCTGCATTTCTTCCGGGGTCAGCTTCAGGTGAGTGGTGAGAGTTTCTATGGCAGCCTTCGAGCTTTCGCGGATGCGTTGAGGGCTGGGCATACCTTTGCAGTCGCCATAGCCTGGGTAGTCCGCCAGCAGGTAGGCGAAGCTCGGATCCCAGGCCTCCATGTAAAATAGCCAGTCAAGGGCCAAGGTGCCATTGCCACCGAAACACACCCAGATGTTTTTGGGGGAGGGGTCTCCATTGCGCGCGGGGATGTAATGCGCCACCTGCCGTCCCTGGCTTGTCTCATACGGTAGGGGGATGCCGCTGTGGCTGGCTAGCGTCTGTCGATAACCTTCGTCATAACCCCGAGGGTAGTAGATCAGCTTCGACTGGCAGCCTAGCAGGAGCAAAACAGGCAGCAGTAAAAGCAGGAAGATCAAACGAAGTAGTCGGGAAACAAGGTTCACAGGCGTATGATAAGCAGGTGCCGGGGAAGAGAAACAAAACAAAAAACCAGCCAACGCTCATGGAGACGGCTTCCGTTCTCTCAGCGTCGCATCCTCGTGTGCAAAAGTGGGTGGAGGGTTCTTTCGGGCAGCTTACCCAGGCCCAGGAGTTGACGCTGCCGCACATCCTGGCTGGGAACTCCGTTTTGCTTTCGTCGCCGACGGGCAGTGGCAAAACATTGGCGGGCTTTTTGGGCATCCTGGACCATCTGGTACGGGCCCATGAGGCTGGGGATCTGGGCAGCGGCATTCATGCCATCTATGTCTCGCCGCTGCGGGCGCTGACTTATGACATTCAAAAAAACCTTATGGCCCCGCTGGAGGGCATGGGCTTGGTGGAAGAGATCCGCATCGGCCAGCGCACCGGGGATACTTCGACGACGGAGCGTGCGAAGCTGAAGCGCAAGCCGCCACACATCCTACTGACGACTCCAGAAAGCCTAGCCATCCTTTTACCTCAGGCAGGCTGGGCAGAGGCCCTGCAAAGCGTGCGTTTTGTCATCGTGGATGAGCTGCATTCCCTGGCAGAAAATAAACGTGGAGCTCATCTCATGTTAAGTGTGGAGCGTCTCCAGCAGCGTCTTGCACGCCCGCTCATTCGCATCGGCCTTTCAGCCACGGCGGCACCCTTGCCCTTGCTGGCGGAGTTGCTGGTAGGCACCAGGCGTGACTGCCAGATCATCGAGGCCCGCATGGAGCGTCGGCGTCGTGTGGAAGTGCTGTCCCCTGTGCGAAGGAATCCCTATCCCCCCGCTGGCTACACGGCGCAAAGGGTCATGCAAGACATCGCCCAGATCGTTGAGAGAAACCGCAGCGTCATCGTTTTCTGCAATACCCGCAGCGCGACAGAGAGTGTCTCCATCCGTCTGAAGAATGCCTTGCCAGACCTGGCTCCCAAGATTGAGGCTCACCATGCGTCGTTGGATCGTGACGTGCGCCTGGAGGTGGAAGATCGGTTGAAAAACGGCGAGCTTCGGGCGGTCGTTTGCAGCACCAGTTTGGAGATGGGTATTGATATCGGCAGTGTGGACTGCGTGGTGATGATCTCGACCCCGAAGGGCATCAGCCGGGCCCTGCAGCGCATCGGCCGCAGCGGTCACAGCATTCACATGGCTAGCCATGGCATCCTCGTGGCCACGAATGTGAACGACCTCATGGAGTGCATCGTTTGTGCGGAGATGACCCGCGCGGTGCAACTGGATGCGGTGCGAGTGCTGGAAAAGCCGCTGGATGTGCTGGCCCAGCACCTGGTGGGCATGGCCATGGAAGGTGGCTATACCCGTGAGATGGCGCTGAGCACTCTGCGCGCTGCCTTTCCCTATCGAGACCTCACGGAGGAAGAGCTGGATAGCGTCTTAAACTATCTGGAGGGCGGTGGCCGCTCTCTGGAAAAACAGTATCGGGAGAACTTTGGTAAGATCATCTGGCTGGATGATTGCCTCACGGTGCCTAACAAAAAGGTGGAGCGCGAGTATCTGGCCAATGTCGGGGTCATCCACACGGAGGGCATGGTGACGGTGTATCTCGGGAAAAGACGCCTGGGCCAGATCGAGGAAAGTTTCCTCAAGCGGCTGAAAAACGGCGACATCTTTGTCCTGGCTGGTCGCATGGTGCGTCTGCTGGAAAGCGGTGTGGGAGAAGCGAAGGTGGAAGATGCGATGGGCCGCCTGCCTACGGTGCCCGCCTGGAATGCGAACAAGATGCCACTGACCTCCGGTCTGGCTCATGAGGTGGCCCGGTTAAGAACGGAGCTGGCTGCGCGGGTGGGGACCGATAGCAACGAAGAGGTTTGCGAATGGTTGATCGAGCGATTCGAGATCTCCAACAGCAATGCTTTAGCGATCGTACTGCATTGTCAGAATCAGCTTCGTGTTTCACGAATCCCCACGGAGCACTCGCTTCTCATTGAGCGTTTTGTGGATGACCGTGAGGGCAGCGATGCCGACCTCGTGCAGTTCTTTTTTCACACCCTCATCGGCCGCAGTGCCAATGATGCCCTCAGCCGCATCATTGCCTATCGGGTCAAAGAAGCCGTGGGCGGCAATGCCATGGTGACCATTGATGATTACGGCTTTTTGCTCACCCTGCGCTCCTTTCAAAGTCTGGGCCTGGAAGAGTGGAAAGTGATTTTTCAGAATGGCGATGCCGAGGCGGATATGAAGGCCTCTCTGCAACACAGCGAGCTGGTGAAATGGAACTTTCGTGGGGTGGCTCAAACAGGGCTCATGGTGCCACGCAACCGCCCAGGACAGGATCGCAAGATCAAACAACTCAGGTGGAGTTCGGAAATCCTTTTTCGAGTGTTGTCCGAGCATGAGCCCGACCACCCCATGCTGGTCCAGTCCTACCGCGAGGCCACCCACACCTTCTTGGACCTACCGCGTGCCATGGATTTCCTCCAGCTTGCTCCTAAGTTGGAATGGAGACTGGTCGAAGTCCCTGTGGTGAGCCCTTTTTCCTTTGGCATTTTCGCCAGCAAAATCAAAGAAGGTCTCATGCTGGAAGATCCTGAGGAAGCCATCGAGCGCCTGTGGCGGGAGTATGAAAAGAAGGTCGGCGGGGCTGGCGATGCTTACTTGCCATCAGGCGGGGCTCCGGCACATTGAGCCTCATGTCCGACTCCCTCACTGCCGATATCACTCTACTGGGCCGCTCCGAGCACCGACTGCCTGCTTCTCCAGATGAAGCTGCGCTGGAGACTTTCCCGAATCGCACTCCCGGCCGCAATTATACCATCCATCTCAGTGCCCCAGACTTTGGCTCTCTATGTCCCGTGACCGGCCAGCCGGATGCCGCTCATGTGGAGATTCTTTACATTCCCGGTGAACGCTGTGTGGAGACCAAGTCATTGAAATTCTACCTCGCCAGTTACCGCAATCACGCATCTTTCAACGAAGCCATTGTCAATCGTATCCTGGATGATCTCGTCGCAGCCTGTGCGCCGAAGCAGGCCATCGTCCGTGGCCGATTCGTCCCACGTGGAGGCATCCAGCTCACCTGTGAGGCCCGGCATCCCACACGCGATGTGCCCTTGGAATGGCCCGCGGCATCTCTGAGCACAGCCCATTGATTTTCTCTGCGTATGTCTAAAGCCATCATCCTTCTGAGCGGCGGTCTAGACTCCACCGTTGCGCTTTACTGGGCGCGCCAGCATCACGAAGTGGTAGGCGCGGTGAGCTTTAACTACGGGTCTAAGCATAACGACAAGGAGATCACCCTTGCCATCTGGCATTGCCGCCAGATGGGCATCCCGCATGACACGGTGTCCCTGCCTTTTGTGAATGACCTCTTTGAGTCGGATCTACTCAAAAGCGGTGGTGAGATTCCTGAAGGTCATTACGCGGATGAAAACATGAAACGCACCGTGGTTCCCTTCCGCAATGGCATCATGCTAGCCATCGCCTGCGGCATCGCGGAATCTCGCAAGGTGGATGCCCTCGTCATCGCGGCGCATTCAGGGGATCACGCCATTTACCCAGACTGTCGCGAGCCCTTCATGAAAGCCATTGGCGATGCCATGCGGGAAGGCACTTACGCTCGCACGGAGTTGCTGCGCCCTTTCATTGACATGGATAAAACATCCATCACCAAACTGGGGCATCAGCTCGGCGTGGACCTGGGTAAAACCTGGAGCTGCTACAAAGGCGAAGACCTGCAATGCGGCGTCTGCGGCACCTGCGTGGAGCGCCGGGAAGCCTTCATCCTCGCCGGGATCGAAGACCCCACCGTGTATTCGCATGAGTGGCCTTTGCCCAAGGCACCTGGGGCGTGATGCGGGTACTCCCTATGGCCTTATCAAAAATTGGGTTTCACACGGGGATTGAAGAAGTATATTTAAATCATGAGTGATCTGGTCACTTCAGTATCTGAGCAAAAACGCCCTCAACTGCACAAGTTGATAGATCAACTCCCCGCAGAAGAGTTGGAGTTGGTTGAACGGCTTCTTGCGCGCCTGGAAATGGATCGTCTTTGGAAAGAAGTGCGTGAAGGGTTCTCGCAAGATTGGGCTTCAGGGCAATATGAGCATTTGGATGAGGTCATCAGTGAAGTGCGCAGAGACCTTCAGCAGCACGTTGCATGATCGCCGTGTTGGATACAAATGTGGTTCTTCAGGCCCTCAATCCCGATCACTCTTTCGCCTGCATTTTGAATGCTTGGTATCGAGGCAGATTTATCTGGGCCGTTTCCACGGACATTCTTCTGGAATATCAGGAGGTAGTGATTCGACAATCTGGCCAGGCACGCTGGCAATCGTTGGAACGGTTGTTCAATCTTGCCGCTTCATATGTCGGAAATATACAGCAAGTTTCCCCTTCCTTTTTCTTTCGCACTATCTCAGCAGACCGGGATGATGATAAATTTGCGGATTGTGCCATTACCGTTCATGCCGATTTTATCGTGACGAATGATGCTCATTTTCGACCTTTGATCGGCAGCGGATACAAACCGCAGCCCATTTCTCCAGAAGAGTTCATTGCTCAGTTTATTAGCTCGAAAGAGGCATTCAGTGAATAACTTTCAGGCGTTATTCTAGTGACGACCTAAAAATCAATGGGTTGTCTTTTGACTCATGATCACCGCTTCCATCCAGCCCACTTTCACCGCCTGGCGAAGCAAGGCGCGTGAGCTGCTGAGGCAGGGGGTGCGGCCAGAGCAGGTGACTTGGGGAGATGTGAATGAGGGGGCAGGTTTACTGCTGGAAGAAGCCCCTGGAACTTATGCCACCGCTGTGCCGATGGAAATCAAGGTTCCGCCAGATTTTTTATCTCTGGCTGCCAGTGTGTGTGCTCATACTGATGAGAGACGCTGGGCCATTCTGTATCGTTTGTTATTCCGTCTGACTCTGGGTGGAGAGAGGCATCTGCTGCACCTGCCTAGTGATCCTGATACGCGCCTGTGTCAGGTCTGGGCCAAGGCCATCGGGCGAGACATTCATAAGATGCATGCCTTTGTTCGCTTCCGCCTTATTGGTCAGGATGAACAGACGGGGCGGGAGCAGTTTGTGGCCTGGTTTGAGCCCACTTACCGCATCGTTCGGTTGGCCATCCCGTTTTTTGAAAAACGTTTCGCGGGCATGGATTGGTCCATCCTCACGCCAGATGAATGTGCGCATTGGGATGGTGAGCGGCTGTTTTTCACCCCAGGGATGGATCGCAGTCAGGCCCCGGCCTCGGATGCGCATGATGATCTGTGGCGCACTTACTATCGCAGCATCTTCAACCCAGCGCGTTTGAAAGTGCAGGCGATGCAGTCAGAGATGCCCCAGAAATACTGGAAGAATCTGCCTGAGGCTCAAATCATCCGCGAGTTGATCGCCGGCAGTCAGGAGCGGGTTCAGGAAATGCTGGATACACCCGAACGGCCTGCAAAACCCATCCCAGATAATGAATACATCCGTTCTTTGCATGAGCGGCGGGAAGGTCCATAATCCCAGTCCTACCATGAAAAGACGCTTTCTCCTCCTCGCTGCCCTTTTGGGTTCCTTCACCTTCTCCGTCGCCGCTGAAGACGGTTTTGTCCCGCTGTTTGATGGCAAGACCATGACCGGCTGGCGCAATGCTTATCAGTGGGGCAACATTGAGGTCGTGAATGGGGAGATCCACCTCACGGGAGAGAAGAAATTCTTCGTCGTCACGGAGAAGACCTACAGCGACTTCATTTTTGAAGGTGACATCCTCCTGCCGGAAGGTCAGGCCAATAGCGGCTTCATGTTCCGCGCTCATGTGCAGCCGAACAAAGTGTTTGGTTACCAGGCCGAAGTGGATGGCGACCCTAAGCGTAAGTGGTCCGGTGGACTCTATGACGAGGGCCGCCGCATGTGGTTCATCAGCCCGATCAAGGGCAATAAAGAAAGCGAAGAAGCCTTCCGCGCCCGCGCCGGAGATGCCTTCAAGCGCAACGACTGGAATACCTACCGCATCACCTGCAAGGGCAACAAGTTGAAGATCGAGGTCAATGGCGTGGTCACCACGGATGTTGAAGACTCCACCGATGCTAGCGGCGTCATCGCCATCCAGCATCACGGTGAAAAGGGCGCGACTTATAAGTTCCGCAACCTGCGCATCAAGGAGCTGAAGTAATCTTCTCCCGTGTCGCGGCGGCGGGAGATTAGCCTGCCGTCGCGATGTCTTCCGCTTTCTGGGCTTCAGGAAAATATCCTATTTTGGCAAAGCGCTGGGTGCAGCGGCCATTTCCCCCGCTGAGACGCATTTCGATGCCCGCAGCCTCTCCCATGGCAGTGTTGACGTGGTAGCAGTGCTGGCAAAAGCACGGCACGATTTCCCGTCCATGCTCCCTCAGAAAACGGATGGCCGGACAGGTCCGAACTTCGACCACCACTTCCTGATCTGTTTCGTGGACTTCCACCTCAGCTCCAGGCTCGGCGGTAAAAAAAGCACGCCAATGTGAGGCCACGGAAGCGAGACCGCCTGTTAACCAACGTTGCGTCACGGGAGCGTAATAATGACGCCCCAGGTCTAACCAATAGCGCCGCAATCCTGCCGGGCCGAGTTTTCGTTCGATAAAACGAAACGTGGCATTCACCGCTGTGTAAAAATCTGCCGCACCGACGGGTTTCACGTCCATGTACGGCAGCGCCGAGGAGACGGGCTCAGCCGAGGAGGTTTTGGAGCTGTTCTCCATGGGCTTTGAGGTGATCGTGAATGGCCCAGAATTCATTACCCATGGCTAGGATCTGGCAGCCCATGTCCACGATGGTTTTGGCATCTTCAATATTTCCCACGGGCATGCCCCAGGGTTTGCCAGCCGCTTTACACACGGCCGCGAGTCGGCTCACGGCATCATGGATCTGCGGATCGCGAATGGAGGCGGTGCAACCCAGGCGGAGGGAGAGATCTCCCGGCCCTAGGAACAAGGCATCCACACCAGGGAGCGCGGCGATTTCGGCCATGTTTTCCAAGGCCTTTGGGGTTTCGATCTGGAGGATGAGCACGGTTTCGCGATTGCGCTGCTGGATGTAGTCAGGAGACTTCTGCACCCAGAAACCGGCATCCATGCCTGAGCCATCCAGCCCCCGGTCACCGAGGGGTGGAAACTTGGTGGCTTCCACCAGTTGCCGCGCGCGTTCGGCATCGTTCACCTGCGGGATCATCAGCGCAGCCACACCATCTTCCAGCAGTCGGGAGAGGCCTGTTTTTTCCACTGTGGGCGGGCGGTAGAGGCAGTCAATATCCGCCAAATGATGACGGGTGACTAGCTCGGTGACTTCACGAGGATCCCACACGCGGTGCTCCCCATCTACCCAGATGGCATCGTAACCAAAGTGGGCCGCCATCTGGGGGTAATAAGGAATATTGGACCCCAAGGCACACACACGGGCGACTTGCCCGGCATCAAGCTTCTGACGGATTTTGGATTTTCTCATCGGATCGTTGAGTCTGAAGATGGTGACCTGAATGACGGGGCGCTACTTGCGCCGCGCCATCATTCGGTAGCCACCGAATACGGTCTCCCGGACGGAAATCTCCCAGCTAGAATCCAGCCCCAGAAAATCGGGAAGCTCCTGCCCCCGGAAACCAGCGCGGATGCTCACCTGCATGTCGTAGCGGGTCACCCAGTTGAGCTGGGCTAGACTGCAAAAAAGACGACCCATGAAGGTGTGGATGCGGTAACGCGCGGGCTCAGCCGCAAGGATGAGCTGCGTCTCTGGAGCAATACGGCTGCCTAACAAGTGAAGTGGTGCCGCCTCAAAATGGTGCAGGAACAGATTGGCGATGAGCACCTGCGATGGGGGCAGGTTTTGAGCAAACAAGTCTCCCTGTGTCCAGGCTGCATCCGCAGGCCAGGAGGCTGGGCGGGGAGCTAGATCGAAAGCATGAAGGTCATGCGTCTGGCACAGCCCTTGTTGTGCGAGTTTGAGGGACAAGGCACCATCTCCAGCGCCCAATTCGGTCATCTGCCAGCCGGGCTGGCAATACCGCCGCATCATGCGTGAGATCCAGCGGTGATTCCCCATGATGCCATTGACCAGCAGGAGATCCTGGCGGCCACGTCGGGCGGCTGGATCATCGCTGGCCAGCGTTTCGAGAATCTCAGGCTGGACACTGCGGATGCGCATGGAAAGAAAGGGGCACCTCCTCAGCGCACAAGTCGCACACGGGCGAATCGGCGACTCTTGGCCGGGTTAAAGGGGACGTCCTCGACGGCGACAACTTCATAGGTGCCATTGGTGGCCAGGGATGTCGCAGCTTGGGTGGCATTGGTCCAGTTGATGAGGTCACTGCTGAATTGGACGGTGTAAGAGAGGGTGGTGTCACCTGCACGGCGGGCGTGCTCCACCCGCAGTTTCTTTTGCTGGCCGGCGCCCACCACCGTGATGTTAGGCAGACCGAATTGAGTGATGCTGCCTGCGCTGGTCGCTAACTTGGCTCGCGAATTGAGGCGGGGATTCATTCCCAGAGCGAATTCGGTGAGGTTGGTCAGACCATCCCCATCGAAGTCTTGCTCAGGATCGGCATCTGGGCCGGTGAGATGGTTGGCCTCTGTCCAGAGAGCGTAGGTATTTACTGGGGTCGTATTGATGACCTGGATGGTCTGAGTGGCCCCGGCGGGCAGGGGGCTGAGGGCTTCCCAGCCGTAGGAGCTGTCACCGGGGAAGTTACCACTGCCATTCATTTGAAGATTCCAGCGATAGGTGCCTGGGAGGGCGCCCTGGGGGACGGTCAGACTGATGCGGTAAGTTCCACTGGCAATATTGCCGCTGATACGATGGGTTTCACCCCGGAAAGGTGCAGTGGCCACTGGAACACCGGTGGGATTGTAGAGCACCATCTGGCCCGAACCGATTTCTTGGGATGCATCCACGGTCACCGTCGCAGTCAGGGTGGCGGCAGCTTGACTGACATCCACAGGCGCTGGGCTGAAAGTGGCACCCGTCAACCGGGCAAAGGGGGTGGCAGCCACGGAAGCGCGTACGGCGATGTTACCCTGCTGGTCTGCGCCACGCCCTGCGACAGCGACTTTATAAACGGTGAATGGATTGGCGAGAAAGCGGATGCGACTGGCCCCACCCTCCGCAGCTTCATCATTCACGTGCACAAGGGTCAGAGGTGGGCTGGTGTAGTCATCCCCGGTCCACACAGATAAAACGGTATCGAAGCTGCTGCCGACCGTTTCGATCTCATACCAGACTTGGTCTGCAGCGGCCAGTTCCAGCCCCCACCAGGAGGTGGCGGCGTAACTTTGGGCGGTGAATCCAGGCGGCAGAGGTTCGCTGGTCTCTAGAGTCGCCCCCACATTGTTTCCTGGCGTGGCAGGTCCGCTGGGGGGCAGTTCTTCCCATGAACTTAGGTTATCATTGAGAGGGGCCGCCTGTGCGGCCCAGGCGAAAGAGCAGATAGCCAGGGCCATCAGCCCTTTCTCACATGGCTTTAGCAAAATCATCAGCCAGAGTTAAGAGCATTTCAGTCTCTGTGCCAGTGATTCGCAGCACGGGTTTATTTATTGATCCCACGGAACATCTCCATGCTGGACTTTGAAACGGTCTTCAATTGTGCAAGGTAGCTTTTCAGTGTTTCACGCTGACCAGGGGTCAGAAAACCCTCCGCGCGTTCGGCGATGATGCGGTGGTTGGTTTCCAGTTGCTCAATCTGCTGCTGGATGACTTGATCGGTGATCTTGGAGGGATCGCCCCCTGTCTGGTCATTCAGCCCACCGATGGAGGAGGGGCTGGTGCGGACCTCTGCCATCAGTTTGAGGAGTTCCTGCTCCTGAGACCCAGAGAGAGGCTCTGACGATGCTGCAAAGAGATTGCGGCCCAAGGTGTCATAAACGGTCCGGTCCGGTTTGGTGAAGTCCCATTCCTGAAAGGTCTTCCAGTCATTTTCTTCATTGAGAAATTCCTTGATGGAGGCCTCATAAACGGAGCTTTGGTGTTTCGCTTCGGCCAGGATTTCCTGACGTTTTTGGTCGGTCAGGCCGGGCTCCATGAGCTGCATGCTGAGGTCCGTCTGCATTTTCTGTCGTGCGGTCAGCAGCTTGCGGAAGTTTTCTTTATCTTCCGGGCTCAGGCGCAGGATTTCGAAGAGCTTGCCGTAGGCGAGGTCGATCTGCGCGGCCTGCTGGTTTTCCAGAACCTGCCGCATTTCAGGCGTGCGCAGCATTTGCCGGAGGTTGCCTGAATTTGGTGGCGCGGGGAGGTTGGCGGCAGTGGATGCAGGGTCCTGGGCGGGGGTGGTGCTAGCGGTGCCGGTGGCTGTGGGGCTGGTCTCCGTAGGTTTGCGCGCCAAGTCAGCTTTCAGTTTGGCGATCGTCTGGCGTGCCTCTTGGAGTTCTGTTTCTAGCTTCACCGCCCGAGGATCCACGGATGGGGGCGTGGCCAAGAGCCAAGCTAAGGTACCTGTGGAAATGATGCTGACCGCACCGAGGAGGGGGACGACGATATTTTTCATGGGGAAAGGGGGCTATTAGCCATGACAGTCCCCTTTCTAGGCAGGAGCGTTCATTTTGACCAGATGAAAAAATGAACGTCCCTTTCGGCTTCGACCTCACTTGGCCGTAGGTGCCTTGAGTTTGGCGATGAGGTAATCGTGGGCTTGGGGATGCTTCACTTCCGTGGCGCCGGGGTAAACGAGCTCGCAGGGCACCCCCACGCTTTTCAGTTTTTCCTCCAGCTTCACGCCAAAGTTGGCGCTGTGGGTGGGGTCTTTCTGCTCTTGGCCCAGGGCGGGAGGGGCGCTGTAATACAGGTAAATGGGGCAGTCATCTGAGGTGACGTTCGCGTAGGGGGAGTATTCCTGGATCCAAGGCAGGATGCCTTCTCTCGCTGCAAGGAAGTCGGCAAACTGGGTGTCGCGCTTTTTGGGGTCTGGGGAGATGAACCCAAAGGCATGGCCTCCGTAGCGGCTGTTGGGCGTCCACTCCTTCATCTGCTGCGGGTCCAGAGTGGTCTGGGCTCCCATGACGGCGGCACACCAGAGACGGGTGGATTCACGGGCGATCGGGTCGCTACTTTGGGGATCTGCCAAGTCGTTGTGAAAGGCTAGCCACAGACTGGAGCAGGCCCCAGCGGAGCCACCGGACGCACCGATACGGGTCTTGTCGATGTTCCATTCGCCTGCCTTGCTACGGACGAACTGGAGCGCGCGGGCAGCGTCTTCCAAGGGGGCTTTTACGGGCGGTTTGATTCCGGCGGCATGTGCCTGGGAAACATAGCGGTAGTTGATGGAGACGACGGAAATGCCTGCGGTTAGATATTTCTCAATGTTAGCCACGCGGCCCTTATCCCCACCCATCCAGCCGCCGCCATGGATGAAAAAAAGCAGCGGGGTGGGCTGGGCGGATTCAGCTTTCCAAAAGTCGAGCACCTGCCTTTCATGCGTGCCGTAGGCCACATTCGCCAGGGTGGGCTTGGGCATTGGTGGGGCTTTGGGCTTTGCAGGCTGGGCAGCTTTGGGCTTGGCGGGAGCTTTAGCAGGGGTTTCGGCTGCGAAGAGTGCGCCGCCCAGTAGGCTGAGAGCACAGAAGGTGAGAATAGTCGGGCGCATGGTCAGTAGGGATGAACGCCCCAGGAAACGGTAGGCAGGCACCGTTTCTTTTGTGTAAACACCGCCGCAGATCCTTCGGATCAGTTCGTGGGAGCCTTCCAATTGCCATCCAGCACGCCTTGGTCGGTGACCACATTTTTGCCGTCCACCTGCTTCACCAGCCACTTTTTGCGCTGAAAATCCTTTTTGTAGGACCAGCCTGCCTCATATTCCCAGGCATCGGCCGCCAGGGCCTTCATCAAGCGCACCTGGATGACATAAACGGCGATGCGTTGGTCTGGGTCCACGATCATGTTGTCCGGCTGGGCGGTGGTCAGCACGCTGGCGCTAATGAGACGTAGCTTGAGGTCATCGAAACGCTTGAGAAAGGCGACGCTGGCCGGGGTGTAGTCTCGGTTGGGCACGATCTCACCCAGGGCGATGGAGTAGCTCTTTGGCACGCCGGGATTGGGATCGGGCAAGGTGCGGATGATTTCGCGCACCAGGTCTTCGGTAGATTCGGTCTCGTAGTGGTCCAGCCGCACGCCTTCACGGTCCACCGGCCCGCAGGCGGCGAGGGTGAAAAGACAGAGGCAGGTAAAAAGACGGCGGATCATGATTCGGGTCATTGCCACGGAATACGCATGGGAGCAACTGGCGGTGCTTGGCAAGAGGCCCCGCCTTGCTATAAGTAGCCGATGTTCGATATTCGTGAAAAGCCCCAGAACGTGGATCGTGCGTTTCTGGTCGGTGCCTATTTTGATCGCCGCAAGGCCCAGGAATCCGCAGATTTGCTGGAGGAATTGAAGGAACTGGTGGAGACGCTGGGCATCGAAGTGGTGGGGAGTGAACTGGTCTTTGCCCGTGAAATGACCGCCCGCCACCTCATCGGCAAAGGCAAGGCGCAGGAGCTGATGGAGGCGGCCCGCAATGCGGGTGCAGAGTGCATTGTCTTCGACAACGAATTCTCCCCTGGCCAGCAACGCGCCTGGGAAAGTGAGTCCAAGCTCTGCGTGATTGATCGTCACGAAGTCATTCTCGACATCTTTAACATGCGTGCGAAGACCCGCGAAGCTCGTTTGCAAGTGGAGCTCGCTCGCATGGAGTACTCCATTCCGCGTCTGACCCGCATGTGGGCCCACCTTGACCGTCAGGGCGGGGGCGCGGGCGGGGGCGTGGGCGGTGCCGGTGCGGCCCGTGGTGAGGGTGAAACCCAGCTAGAGGTGGACCGCCGTATGGCCTACAAAAAGCTCGACCGCGTGAAAGCCGAGCTGGAGGAAGTGAAGAAGCAGCGCGACACCATGCGCAAGGAGCGCAGCCGCGTGCCGCTGCCACATGCCGCCATTGTTGGTTATACCAATGCCGGAAAATCCTCTTTGCTGAACAAGCTGACGGATGCGGATTCCTACGTGGAAAACAAACTTTTCGCGACGCTGGACACCACCACTCGCCGGATGGAATTGCCCGATGGGCAGGCCATGTTGGTCACGGACACGGTGGGGTTTGTGCGCAATCTTCCGCATGATCTTGTGCAGAGCTTTCGCGCAACTCTGGAAGAGGCCGTGCTGGCAGATTTCCTCATTCACGTGGTGGATGCTAGCTCTCCCCATGCCTTTAGTTTTTACCAAACCACCACGGAGGTGCTGGCGGAACTGGGCGCTGGGGATAAACGCGTGGTGCTGGCGCTGAACAAGGTGGATCTGGCCGATGACAGCCGCCAGATGGAGCTGCGCCGTCAATTTCCTGAGGGGATCTTCATCTCCGTCAAGACAGGTCAGGGCCTGGATGACCTTTTTCACCGCATCCATGACATGCTGATTGATCGCGTGGTGCGGCTGGATCTCAGCATCCCTCTGGACCGCATGGACCTTGTGGCTCTAGCTCATCAGGAAGGGAAAGTCCTGACGGAATCCTATGATCGTGGTGTGGCGGATATCCAGTGCGTGGTGCCCAAGCGCTTTGAATCTCGCTTCACCGAATTTGTGGCGAAGAAAAAGAAGAGCGCCAAAAAATGAGTCGGGGGTGCTAGTCACCCTTATGGTTAGCGGACGGCGGTGGGTTTCGCGGTCTCGGCGCGGGGAGCGATGGGCATGGCATCCGTGGAGGCTAAGATGGTTTGCATCAGATCCTCCGGTTTGATCATTTCAAATCGGCCCTGGACCCGGAGGTGATCCGTGATGCGGAAGGCGGTGGACTCAGAGGTGGACTTGGCCACGCGGCTGCTTTGCATCATGATGGGGCCGCCGTAGAGCATGGCCTCATTCACGCTGAGGGTGGCCTCATCACACAGGGCGGTGGCGCGGTCGGGGAGATTGATTTCGATAAAGACGTGGCCTTTGGCCTTCACCTTCAGGGCCTTGCCCTCATCGTCTTTCTTTAGCACTTCCACGCTGTCTCCAGCCACTCGGTATTGGCCCACTTCCGCGTGCTGAGGGCTCAGGGCTTTGGCTTCGTCAAAAGACATTTCCAGCAGAGACCATTCGGTCATGCTCACCTTGGGGGCAGGCTCTGTGGCGATTGCTGGCGCTTCGGCTGGCGGCGCTTCTTCCTTGGGGCTGCCGCAACTGGCTAACAGCCCGGTGACTCCCAGGACTGCCCAAGCGCGCATCGTGACCGATGATTTCAGGAAGGAAGGGAGAAAGCGAATCATGGGGTCATCTATACACGGAAGAAACGCTAGTTCAGGCTCAAAGTGTCTGAGTCTTTGCTTCTTCTCGTCCTACTTCAGCGGCAGGCCATGGCGCTGCCAGAAGCTTTGTAGGGCAGCCGGGGAACCATTGAAGACATTGCGCTCCACCGGGCGGTCCAGGTTGCCAAAGTAGGGGCTGAAACGCCATGGGCCGTGATTGTAAACCTTCGGGCGGGAGCGGCCACCTTCCCAGTCCACCCCGCCGTATTGCCACAGCGTCCAGTCAGACCACACTCGGTATTGATTCACGAGACCTTTGGGATTGCCTGGGGCAGGGAACTGGGGGCCTGCGCCGCTTTCATGGGAGTAAAGTGCTAGCCAGTAAGGCATGCGGCGGAGTTTGGCCTTGGTGGCCGCATCGGCATTGCCGAGGAGGATTTTTAAATGCGCGCTGTTCTCCAGGTAGGCCACAGGCACCACCCCCGTGCGGGCTTCCACCCGGTCCATGAAACGCAGGATGTCAGAAAGACGGGAGTTCGCATCAAAGTCACCGCACAGCAGCAGCGAAGAAGCATTCCAGGAGCGGCTGCGCGCCAGGGCCTGAGCACGGGCCACAAATTGATCTGCTTGGGCCACGGCATCCACATGGGTTTGCAGGCGATAGTAAACGCCCAGCAGCATCCCTTGGCGATCGGCGGAGGCCAGGAAATTAGCGCATTTCGTGTCCAGATTGCCGCCTTTGCCTGCTCGGGCAATGAGGCCGCTGGCTCCATTCGCGCGCAGAGCGGAAACATCGTTCTCTGAGTAGCTGCGTCCTTCCCGCTGGCGCTCCTTCGGATCGTAGGCGGAGACATTGACGATCTGTGGCAGGCCTCGCGAATTGGGCGGCAGGCTGGTGGGGGTGCTTCCGGGCTGCGGGGAGGTGCAGTGGGCCAGTAAGACAATCAGAGGCAGCAGGGAAAGTCGGTTCATAAAGGGACGAAAACAAAGCCGGAAGGAAAGTGGATCTAAAGAACCGCACACTTCCCTAAGCACACACCCTTTTACAGGAAACAGGGAGTTTTCACGAGAGAATTTGTGCAGTTGAAAAAGGCTCGGGCATTTCGCCTGGCGTTGTGCGGTAGATTGGTAAGCGTGTCCAACGATCCGCATTCGTTTCTATGGAGTCATGTCCACGGTCTCTGCTCCATCGCTCGCTCGCCGACTGTGCGTGCCGCTCATCGCACTCGCAGTGGTGGCGACGGTGTTGTGGCTCGGCTGCGAGTGGCTCGTCAGGCGTGCGCAGGTGCAGGTGAAGGAAAGCTTAGCGGCCCGAGGCCTTTTGCTAACTTCCAAAAGTGAGTCTTGGTCGCTCTGGGGCGGAGTCACGTTGCAAGATGCCGTTCTGAGCCAAGTCTCAGGCAACAGGCCACCTCTGCTGCAGATCAGCGCCCTGCATGTGGAGGTGGAATGGGGCCAGTCTTGGGAACACCGCAGCGCCATCACGCGCTGGCTTGCGGAAGATGCCGTCCTCACACTCCAAGATGAAGTCGGAGCCGTCACGCTGAACCCATTTACCCTCGATTCCGTGGTGCGTGAAGGCCAAGTGGATGTGGCTCGCCTGCGATTGGGCCAAGGGGCTTTGACGGTTGATGTGAAAGGTGAAGTTCTCACCTCTACCACTTCAGAACAGGGCGGGGACAAGACGCCATTTTCTCCGGATTGGCAGTCTCTGCGTTCCGTCTTTCGCACGCTAAGCTTCAATCCAGAGGCCGGGCCATTTCAGATCACGGGGGTGTTCGCCGTGGATCTGAGAAACAGCGCGGTCATCTGGAATGCAGACCTTCAAGGAACCGGCCAGCACGTGGAGTGGCGCGGTGTGCCCTTGAAGAATGCCATGGTGGAGGGCCAAGTCTCCCAAGGCGGACTGCGGCTGACGGGCGACTTCCAATTCACGCAAGGCAGTGCGTTGATCGAAATGAGTCGCGAGGGCTGGTCTCAGACCCCGCTCAATCTCAGCGGCACGCTCACGGATAGCGCCAATCGCAGCGATGAATTTGAGGCCGCCTATTTGGGCAGCCAACGCACGCTTACCATCGCCCGTCTCAGTGGCCCCGCGGATCTCCTGGAACTGGCCCAAAATTACCCGCTTCTTGCAGCTCAACTTCCCTCCGCTCTGACGGTCAAAACGTTTCCAGATATCCTGGCCAAAGACTTTGTTTTGGATCTCAGCCAGGAGCCACCTGTGTGGACTCTCGCCAGTGCCCAGTTGCGCACACCCGCCTCCATCGTCGTCACGGTTCGCGATCAACCCCTAACCATGGATGGTATCACGGGTCAGGTTTCTCGAAAAAAGGACTTGTGGCATTTCAATGACCTGAAGGGAAAACTCTTGGACGGGCGTTTCAAACTGGATGCCAATTACGATGGTCGCATCCTGACCGACGCCCAAGTCTCGCTCCAGTCCCTTCGGCTGGCCCGCCTCACTCCGTGGCTGGGTAAAATCAATGATAGCCTGGAGGACTCGGACTTGTCTCTGAACTATCAGGGAACCATCTGCAACAATCCTGTTCGCTCCACGGGCGGTGGCAGTCTCATCCTCACCAATGCGCCAGTGGTCCACATCCCCTTGCTGGAGCAAACTTATGCGTTATTTCCCAAACTGCTGCCTGACCGTGGTCGCGCAGGCGCTGGCCAGTTTCAGGTGACTTTCTCCATGAATAAAGGTGTGGCCACGATTGATCCCTTCAAGGGTCGCAGTGAAGCCATCACCGTCACTGCCACTGGCACGGTGGATTTGGTCAACCAATACGTTCAAGGCCGCGCCCGGGCCAACCTGCGTGGCATCGTTGGCCGCATCACCCTGCCGCTCAGCCATGTCTTTACCGACATGGAAATCAGCGGTCCGCTGGATGACATCCGTGTCTCGCCCGAGGGGCCAATCGGAGGTGCCAAAGGTCTGTTTCAGGGCACGGCAAAGGTCGCCAAAGGCAGCGTGAAACTCAGTGGCAATGTCCTCAAAGAAGGTCTCACCTTACCCTTCGAAGCTCTGGGCATGTTCGGAGAACAGAAGGCAGGAGAGTGAGCGGGAATTTTGCTATTTTACCTGTGAGTAAGTGGTCAAGAATGATTCAGGTGTCATAGCTGGAATCAGGCAGTCGGAAAAGTCGGCAATATTTCGAGTGATGATGATGTCTGCCATTCCCGAAATCGCAGCAGCCATTTGCAGGGCATCTTCAAAATCAGACATACCGTGTTCTCTCCATCTTGTTGCATCGGTATGGCCGACATTGGGCACTTCTAGAAAGCCTAACAACATGTCCATCATGTCTGCCGTCTCTTCCTTTGAATGCTGCCGACCATGATAATAGGCGATGATGGGCAAGGTGTGCCAAGCCACCAAACCTTCGTGCATTCTTGTGTCACACAGTCCTAAAACCCTGTTGCTAGCCTGCTGTCCAGTTCTCGGAAGCCCCGAGGCTTCCAGGATTAGACAATCCAGCAGCACATTGGCATCTATAAGCAGCCGCATGTTCAGCGAAGATGCTTCTCGTTGATATGGGAAAGCCAAAGATCGCTGGAGTCTTCAAGCTTTTGAGCGGAACCGCTCCATTTCTGAACAAAACCCGTTGGTTTCCGCACCGATAAGGGTGGCTGTGTTGGGGGAACGGAAGCTTCGACATTGAAGGAGATCAAACCGCCTTCAACATGGAACCGCACCCAATGGTCACCACTCGGCAATCCAAGCCTTTCAAGGGGGGCAGAAGCTTCCAGTGTCTTCATAGTAATGTGTAGTTTACGTGAGGAAGACAACAAATACAAGCCCTCGCTGGGTGTAGGCTCTTCCGACTATTTCCCCTGCTGGGCCCAGAAGGCTTCGGGCGGGAGGAGGTCACTGCCGGTTTCGTCAAAGCGGGTGCCGATTTCTTTGAGGGGGAGGGCCTTGGCAGTATCCAGACCACGGGTGATGGTGGCGGGGGTGAAGACTAGGCGGGTGAGGCTCATGCCGGCGAGTGGGGTAAGATCGGTGACGGGTGTTTCACCGATGTGCAGTCGCTGAAGGGCGCTGCCACTTAAGGGTGACAGGTCCTTCACCTGGCTGCGATGCAGGGTGAGGGAGACCAGGGGCATGCCTTTCAGTCCGGCGATGCTTTCGACAGGGGTGCCGCTGAGCCAAAGCATCTGGATGGGGCTCTTGGAGAGAGGCGTCACGTCGGTGACTTTAGTGTCCACAATGTTCACTTCCGTCAGCGGCGCACCTTCCAGGGCGCTGAGGTCCACCACGGGGGTACGGCTGAGATAGATCTTTTGCAGCGGCATTCCGCGCAGCGGGGAGAGATCGGTAATAGGGCTATCTTCCAGATAAAGTTCGATGAGCTTCATGCCCTGGAGGGGGCGAATGTCCTTGATGGGTGTGCCGCTGAGGTCGAGCGCGAGGGGCCTGAACTTTTCCAGAAAGACAAGGTTGGTCACTTTGGCCTCTCGGAGACTGAGGGCGACAGGCTGGCCATCCTCGATGCTGAACTCGCCATTCCCAGCGTATTCGTGATTGTGGTACTTGATCTCGGTGTGGAGCTTTTCAGCCGTCCAGTAAACGGATTTCGCTGTTTCAGCGGGGGGTGTCGTTGCGGGCGCCGGAGATACCGGAACGGCAGGCGCGGGCTTTGTAGGGGTAATCGTGAATTTCGTTTCTTCACCGCAGGCAGTGAGCAGAAGGGCTAGGGCGCAGGTGGAAAAAGGCAGACGAATCATGAGCACAGGGGAACGCAGACAGCAGGCCGGGATTTCAGCGGGAGAGAAGAAAGCTGCTTTAATCTCGCAGGGCCACCGCAGGGTCCACCCGCGCAGCAAACCACGCTGGAATCAGGGCTGCAATGAGGCAGAGCACCATGGCCAGGCCGCAGATGAAGGATAGGTCCACCCACTGGATATGGGAGGGAATTTCACTGAGGAAATAGATGTCTTTGGAGAAGAAATCGCGGCCCGTGATTTCAGCAATCCAATCGCGCAGATCATTGCGAAAATGCAGGACGGTCATGCCGCCGATGATGCCTAAAATGATGCCAAAAACAGCCACAATGCCCGCCTGCACGAGGAAGATGCCGATGATCTGCTGAGCCCGACTGCCAAGGGCCGTGAGGATGCCGATCTCGCGCCGTTTTTGCACCGTGACCGTGATGGTGGTATTCATGACACAGATCGCGGCGACGAGCATGATGAAGAAAAGCAGGAAGTACATCAGCGACTGCTGGTTTTCCACATCCCGCAGCTTGGAGCCGAGGGTGTTGATCCACGTCCGTGCATTCCAGTCCACGGGCAGCGCATTGGCCTGAAAAAGTGTCTGCACGAAGTCTTCTGCCTGGTCTGGATCTGCCAATTCAATCTCTAGGCCACTCACATCACCTTCCAGGTTGAAGAGCTCTTGACCGACATTCAGCGGCGCATAACAGCGGTCACCCGCTGTATCTGCACGCACGATGGCGACCACGGTGAGATCCCGGGGAAGGACGACGATCTCGTCGCGTGCGGCCTTAGCCTGCTCAGGGTCCGTCGTTTCTTCAGCCTCACGCAGATTGCGGATCATCTGGCGGATGGTGTCTGAGGCCAGGATGGAAAGCACATCTCCTACCTTGACCTTTAGCTTTTTAGCCAGCTTGTCGGTGATGATGAGGTTGTCTTCCTTGAGGTTAAACTCGCCTTCGAGGAGATGCTTGGAGAGCTTTTTCAGCAGATCGTTATCCGCCTCCTCTCGCAGGCCCAAAAGCTCAGCTGCTTCGGGGTCGGAATCGCCATTGCGGGCAGCGATCATGCCTTCGGCGATGGGGGTGGCAGAAAGCACGCCTGGGCGCTGTTTCATGTCCTTCAGCACATCACGCCAGTTGGAGCGAAAGGGTTTGGGCGCACCCTCAGGAAGCTCCCCCACAAAGGGGCTGTCCTGGACTAAAACGACGTGGGGTTCAAAACCAAGAAGCAGTTGTTTAAACTCCACCTGCCAGCCTTTGAAGACGGACATCACCACCACGAGGACACCCACGCCGAGCATGACCCCGAGCACGGAAATGAGCGAGATGATGGAGACCAGCGACCGCTTGGGCCGGAGGTAACGCAGAGCCAGAAAGAGAGGGGCGTTGGAAAGCATGAGGAAGGTCAGTCTCGCAGGGCCACGGCCGGGTCCACCCGGGAGGCAAACCAGGCGGGGATCAATCCGGCGACGATGCACAGGGCCACAGAAATGAGGCAGGTAACGGTGACATCCCAGGGCTGTATGTGGGCAGGAATGGTGGAAAGAAACACCCCCTCCACTGCATGCACTTGCCCCCCGGTGGCGAACGTCAAGATGGAACGGATGTCATTGCGCAGCCACAGTACTATCATGCTGCCGATGAGGCCGATGAGCGTGCCTACCACACCCACCACGACCGCCTGGAGGAGAAACACATTCACAATCTGCCAAGGGCGGCTGCCCAGCGCGGCCAATACGCCGATCTCGCGGCGCTTTTGGGTGGTGACCGTGATGGTGGTGTTCATCACAGAGAAGGCCGCTACGACGGCGATGATGATGAGGACAAACTGCATCATCGTCTGCTCATTCTGCATGGCGGCTAGGCGAGACTCGCCCGCATCGGTCCAGAGCGTAAAGTTCCAGCCTGGGAGGGTAGGTTTTAGCGTGTCCGCAAATTCCTTGGCCTGCTGCGGGTCGCGAATCTCGATGGCGATGCCTGTCACCTCTTGGCCTAACTGGAAGAGTTTCTGCCCGGTCTTTAAAGAGACGTAGCCATTATACCCGCCCGTGTCTGAGTTGATGAGACCCGTCACGCGCAGGGGCTGTGGCTGCAGCTTGATGGCGTCCAGGATAGCTTTCTTTTTTTCTTCAGATTCCTGCTCTTCGGCCGCGCCGTATTGACGCACGGCATGATTTACATTTTGAGAGGCATAGACGCTGATCTCATCCCCCATTCCCACGCCGAGCTGCTGGGCATGATAATCGCTGATGACGATGCTGTCCTCCGGCAGATCCAGGTTTCCTTCCAGCAGGTGACGGGTAAGTTTTTTGAGGTTTGCGGTCCCTTCTTCCTGAGATAAACCGAGTACGAGTGTCCCCGTCTGGTTATCCCTTTGCGCCATGTAGAGGATACCCCCCGCATAAGGTGCGGCAGTCAGGGTCTCTGGCTGGGCGCGGGCTATTTTTAGGACCTCTTGCCAAGGTGGAGCATTTTGCGCAGCGGTGTCCCGCGCCACCAGCACATGCGGCTCTGCGCCCATGAGCGTATCACGAAAGTCCACCTCAAAGCCCATCATGACGGCGCGTACCACCACCATCATCAGCACCCCCACGGCCACACCGAGAACGGAGATCGTCGTGATCACCGAAACAAACGAGCGTTTGGGGCGCAGGTAGCGGAGGGCTAGAAAGAGGGAGGCGCGGTTCACCATGGGCAGGCCCACTTTGGAGGCCTAAGCGCAAAGGTCAAAGAGTCTCCTGGCCTGCTTCAGATCTCCCCATCGGTGCGGGTCTTGCCGTCCTGGGCCTGACCACTGACGTCATAGCGCATCTGGCCATCCTGAATGCTCAGAAAACGAACGGCTCCGTGCAATTCCTCTGCCCCCAGTCCTGGGACGTGAAAGGTGCGTCCTTTGAGGGCTCCCGTTTCAATGGTGACGCCTTCGACCAGACGTCGGGCGATGTCCATCGGGCTGTGGCCTTCCTCTGTGAGGGGCATGCCGGCGGCTTCCACGGCCTGACACAGGGTGCAAAGGGTCTGTGCATTGCGTTGATCGCGTGCCTGCCGGACTTCGCTGCCACTTCCACCGAACCACGCCAAAGCCATCGTGCTCATGATGGCGAGGATGGACACAGTCATCAGCATCTCGAAAAGGCTGAAGCCGGAAGTGGAGGATGGGGAGTGAATCGCGATTTTCATACGCAATGTTGATAACACTGTGAAATTATAGAATTTTTAGGCAGTCCTCAATTCAGGTTTTTGTAAAACTGAGACTCCTGATTCACTATATTATCATTTATGAGAGGAATGGCCGCCGTGTTGCGGACAATGTGATCCCCTACTTTGACCTGCCTTTTACCTTCTGGGTAAACATGGAGCGTGGTATGCTCGTATTTCTCGCGCCATGCAGGTCTCCCCACGATTTCACTCCCATCAACGTCGTCTCCTTCGGGTGGCCATGTGTGCGGCGTGTTTGGCGCTCCCTGTCCTTGCTCAAGAATCGCCCAAGACTTGGTCCGCCAGGGAGACACGCCTAGCCAATGAGTATCTTTCCCTGCTGGTCGGGCAGCCGGAATACGGTCGCGTGGTGGATCTGCTGTGGGCTCTTTATGAGAAGCATGGGGAGACTCCACTGCTGCTGGAAAACATTTCCGCCCAAGCTGAAAAAACGCCTCACCCTACCGTCCTGCTGGTGCAGGGGCATTTGTTTCGGCGGGCAGGTGAGCTTAAAAAGGCTGCCGCCTTGTATGATGAAGTCTTGAAAGCGCAGCCGCAAAATGGGATCGCCTTGCGAGCGCGGGCTGAAATGGCGCGTGAACTGGCAGATCCCGCCTTGGCGTATACCTTGTTGCAGCGGTGGGTGGAAAGCCTCACCGCAGAGGATGCTTCCAAACCCCAGGCCTACATCGAAGTCGGCACGCAGGCTTTAGCGGCGGGTCGTCGCGAAGAAGCTGCCGAGGCCTGGGAGAAAGCCGTGCGCTTAAAACCTAGCGATGCGAATCTGGCCCGGCAAGTGGCAGAACTGCTGCTGCGCGCTGGTTTCCCCGATCGGGCGGCCACATTTTACAGCACATTGGCTGAGCAAGGAGACCCGGCCAAGCGCCTGGATGCTCTGTATGATCTGGCCCGCATTCTGGAACAAGCGGACCAATTTGCCCAAGCGGACGCTGCTTTGCTCAAAGGGCTAGCCCTCCTGGATTTCCATGATGGACGTTACGCAGAGTTCTTTCGGCGACGCGTGCGGCTGCATGAGCGTTTTGGCAATTTGGATGATCTTCGCCAACAATTAAAAACGGAGGCTAACCGAAAGCCTGTCAGTGAAGCAGCTTGGAGGAACTTAGCGCAGTTTTACGAGATCACGGTGGATCTGGATGAGCAACTCGGTGCCCTTCGCACCCTGGTCAAGGAAGTGCCGCAGGTGGCAGATTACCGCTGGGAACTGGTGCGCGCACTTCTGGATCACGATGGGGCGGCTGAGGCGGCCGCTTTGCTGGATGAACGCATGAAGGGGGATGGCAGTGACCTGCCTGCCATTGTGTTTTTGCGGTGTGAGGCGGACCTGCGTCAGGGGAAACCGGCAGAAGCGACGGCGAGATTGCAACAGTTGTTAGGCGCTCAGGGGCAGGCGCAAGAGGTGGAAAAACAGGCGCTGAATTTTGCACAAACCCGGGCGCTGGATGCCGTTATTGAGATGATCCTGAAAGCCCGCGTGGCGCGTGATCCATCGAAGGCTGAAGCGGTGTTTGAACTCGCGGGTTTTCATCGTGCCCGCAAAGAGACGGCCAAGTCGGAAGCTCTGCTGCGTCAATTCACCAGCCAAGCGAACAATGACCAGGAAAAACAGCGTCGGCTGAATGATGCTGCTGCTTTCCTGGCCTCAGGTAGTGACCTGGACAGCGCCATCATGCTGGCGCGTGAGGCCGCAGGTAAGCCGGGAGCAGGCCGTGAGGAATGGCTGCGCCTGGCAGATCTTTTGTCGGAACATGGAGAAGCGGAAGAGGCCGCAACCCTGCTGGAAAAAGCGTGGCAGGCCAGCACCAGTGACGAAGATCGCCTGGATGTGGATGAGCGCCTGTTCTCCGTTCTGATGGGCGAGCAAAAAGCGGAGGTACGTTTGGTCCAGGGCACGGCGGGGGATTTTAAGTTGCCCGATGCATTTACGGGCAAAGGCTTTGCCAGCGCGACGACCGAGGAGAAAAAAGATAACCCCATGCCTGAAGCAGTCATGGACATGGCCAAACGATTTTTTGGTCACGTGACCTCAGGAGAGGTGCCCGCCAAGTCCGGCGGAAATCCACTGCCGACAAAGGTGCTTCGAGATGAAGAAGTCTTTCGTGCAGCCTGGTGGGCTCTTCGCACAGAGAATCTTACAGAAGCGTATGCCTTCCTCGAACGCCTACAGATAGATCCAGCCACAGGTCGCATTCGCGAGCTTTCGCTTGAGGCCGAAAAGCTTCTCTTGGACCTGGCGATGACGGATAAGAACAACGCCCTGGCCATGCGGGTGCTGCGGCGTCTTTTGCAGAAGGATGCCGCTGGCAAAGTTCGTTATACCTTGCGCCTGAGTGAGCTCCTCATGGAGGCGGAACAGACGGGGGTAGCAGCGTCTCAAAACACCCGTTGGATCCCCAGCGGCCCCGTTCTACCCCCAGCGACTCAGGCTATGAAGCTGCTGGAGGACGCCTACCGGGAAATGCCGGAATCGGACCAATTGCTTTCCGCTTTGACCCAGACTTACACCATTCAGCGCCGCCTGGATGATGCGCTGAAACTTTGGAAAGAGGCCGTTAAAAAGGCCAGCGGCACCGCCGCCATTCCTTTGTTGGAAAGATACAGCGAGCTGCTCCTGCGCCAGAAAAAACTCGAGGAGTATGTGCAGGTTCACATTGAAATTGTTGAACGTGAGACGGACGTTAAGCGCCGCCGGGAAGCCTTTCGGCGTTTTGCGGATCGTTTGTTATGGTCGGCGGAGGGTGGAGAACTGCCGGTAGAGATGACCAAAGAACGTCTGCAACTGCTCCAAAAGGCTCTCACGGAGCAAACGCGCAAACATCCTTTTGATGGCTTTTACCATGAAGCCTTAGCACTGGTGTATGAGCGGGATGGGGATGATGCCCGGGCTTTCCAAGCCATGCGGCAGGCTTATTACACCTCGCCAGAAACACCGTTTTCGTTAGGCCAATTGCGTGAGGCGGCTCTGCGTGTTTCGGACTTGAAGGCCGCTATCTATTTTCAGAAACAAATCGCCGCCACAGCTCCGGCTGCCGAACTCGCTGCCGAGTCCCGCCGATTGGTCGAATTGCTGGAGCAGACCTTTCAAATTGCGGAGGCAGATCGAGTGCGACGGCGTTTGGAAAGTCGGTTTTCTCAAGATGCGGCGGCGTTAGAAAACTTGGCGGAGCACTACAAGTCCACCGGCCAGGATGAGGCTGAGCGACGGGTCTATGAGCAGGTGGCGCGCGTAAGACCGTGGGATGCACGTTCGCGTCTTCGCATTGCATTGAAAAGCCTGCGGCTGGCGGATGAAGCAGCCGCGGCGAAGGACCTGCAGGAGATTTTATCAAAGACGGTTTCTCTGGCTTATGCAGCCGCAGGGACAAGCCCCGAAAGGCTGCCGCTACCGCTTTCAGATCTGCGTAAAACGGGCGCTGCAGGACCTGTGACGGAGATCACAGGGCTGCTGGATACGGTGCCAGGACTGGATACCCCTGAGTTAGGACGGCTGCGGGCTTACTTGAACCTGCCAAGGCCTGAATTCATGGAACTGCCAGAGCCCGTTGAACTGGTGCGGCTACGGGCCATTGAGGAGTTGGGTCGGCTGATCGCTCGCCAGAAAGATGAAGCTGCATTGCAGGACTGGGTGAAGGAATGGAGCCAGCCCACCCGGGTGCCGATCGAACGCCTGTGGGCCTACTACTATGCCGGGGCTGGCCCAGAGTTTCGTGCATTGCTACGCCTGATTTTCAAAGACACGCCCACATTAGAATCACGCTTTGCCCTGCTGTGGCTGACTCTTCGATCCCATGGCATGGAAGATGCCGTGACCTGGACCCGCCAGGGAGGACTTGCGGGTCCAGCGATGGATGAGCGCAAGCGTTTGTTGTTGGCGGTGGTGGCCATGCTGGGGGATCTGGACTCGTTCCGCTTTGACAAAGGTGAGCTCGCCTCGCTAGGGGCGGCGCGCCTGCTCATGAATGCCTCCATCTTGGAGATCACTCGGGATTTGCAAGACCAGCAGCGTTATGCGGAGGCCCTGGAATTGGGAGAAAGCCTGCGGCGAAATTCGACGGCTCTGGCGGATGACTATGCCTTTTTTCTCTCACGCATTGCCGAGTCTGCAGAGCGTTGGGACCTGGCCCGTCAATATTTGGGGTTGGTTGTGCGAGGACCGGTTTTGCCAGGCACTTATCGCGGCACTTACGACCCCTATCTTTACAGCCTCAGTACGGCGAATCGCCTGGCCAGTTCAGGGCAGGAACGTGAGGAGACTCTCCGTGCCGCCTGGAAGCGACTCCAAAGTATCCCGGATTCGGCCCTGACTCGCCTGCGTAAATCCGCAGTGGCAGGCCTGGCTGGGGCGCAGGACACAGCGGCCATGGAGATGCAGAATTTTATTGGCGGTGATTTTCTCGGGGCACGTCGCATGGGGGAGACCCAGGGATTGCTGATGCCCCAGGGCTCCAGTCGCAATGAAGAGCCCATGCACCTACGGGCGCTGTGGGAGGAAACGCGGGAAATCCAGGCGAGCTTCGTCCAGCAGGGACTCGCTGGCGTGGTTCAGCAGGCCAATGAAGGACTGGCCGCCACTTGGGGATCGGTGGGGCTGAGCTCTCGAAGTGGCATGGAGTTTGGAGAGTGGCGGCTGGGGCACTTGACCCGTCAATTACGGGAGGTGGATTACCCCAGTCGTTTGAGAATGATCCGCGAGTATTTGGCCAGCGTGGACATGCGGCTGGAAGTCTCGGTGGATACGCTGAGCGAGCTCGGGGGGCGTTTGGAGTCCCAAGGAATGGCGCGTGAAGCCATCGATGTTTATCGCCTGCTGCCTGACCGCGCACCGGCGAACCCTGAGTATGCGCAATGGCTGATCCGGGCCAGCGAATCCGCCCGCGAAACCCAAATGGGGTTGAAGTTCACGCTGCAACTGCTGCTGGCAGAGCCACCGATGAAACCGCCACAGCCGGGCAATGAAGTGCTGCGGGAAAAACACGCTTACTTTTTAGCGCAGGATTTCGATGTCGCTGAATTGCACCGTCGTGGCTTTTTGCCAGAGGTCACTCGTGTCTTGCAAGGGCGCATCCCACCAGAAGTGCCTTACCTGCGCGAGTTAGCCTTGTTGCATGAGCGGTTAGGCCAGGACAAAGAAGCGCTCGCCGCCTGGGATCGCCTGCATCTGGCTTTTTCCACCAATGCGGAAAGTGGTATCCTGGCCGATGCGGAAAGCTGCCTGCACCAGGCCCGTCTGCTGCAAAAGATGGGGCGTGAGAAGGCGGCACTCGAGTCACTGCGTCTTGTGCCGCTGACAGAGTCCTCTGGTGCTTTGGGAAAAGAGGTGCTGAAGCTGCGGGCGAGCCTCCTCGCGAGTCAAGGAGGCTGGGAGGAATTCAATGAGTTGATGGCCGTCGCAGTGGAAAGAAAATCGCTGGATGCCATGGCGCATCTGGCAGAGCTCTTGCGCAAAAACGGTCGCGCCACAGAGGCACTGAATTTGCTCACGCAAGGCGAGCGGCGGGTGCAGGAAAACAATGATCGTTTTTACCTGCGGTTGGAGCTGCTGAAACTTTTAGCCCATGAACCTTCGTGGACGCCCGAGCGTGGCCGTGCCCAGGTGGCCTCGCTCTTCCGTGTGCGCAGTCGTGACCGGGATACTTTGAAGCAACTGGCGGACTGGATGGGGGAACAAGCTGAGGGGGGGAATCAGAAGAACTGGATTCAACTGCTGCGTGCCGAGGCACGCGCCGGGCTGGATCGCCCACTGGCCGCGCTGGCTTTGTGCGCATTAGCAAAGGCCTTGCCAGATAAGGCTGGGGATGACATCGCTTTTGGCTGGGCGGCGGCTGGTGAGGGAGACCGCGTGTGTCTGGAACTGGGTGCGGAGGCCCTGCTAAAAGAAGGTCGAGCACGCTGGGCGTGGGATGCTTGTCAAGTGTTGCAAGAGCTGCCCACGCTGCGACTGGATGGGCGGAAACTTCCTTTGATGGTGAAGGTGGCACACGCCATGGGAGATCGTGCGATCGTGCAGGAGTTCTTTGCTGAAGTCATTCGCCGCAGTGTTCCTGGAGGTGCCCAACCTGTGGAATGGGCGCAGGCTTTTGAAGACGTGGGAGAGCCTGGACTAGCGCGGGAACTTTACCAAGAAGCCCTCAAAAAACTGGATAATACGCAGAGCCTGCAACTGGACCTCAGTGCCGCGTGGGTGCGCTTCCTCATTCGCCATCAGGAGCCTGAGCGGGCAGAGATTTATCTCATGAAGAATCATTGGTCGTTAGTGAATGATTCCGCCAATTTGATTTTTGAGCTTTACCAAGCCTGGGGTAAACTGGCATCAATAGAGGCGGAGCTGCCGAAGTTCCACCTGCCCGCAGGCGTGGAGAAGGAAGTGCTTTTTCTCAGCCGCCGTGCGCAGGGCCTACCACCCCCCACACCCCTGCCATGACGCTTCGTCTCTGTCTCCTTTTCCTCACGGCTTTGCTTGCTGCCTGCTCTTCAGCGAAGCAGGAAGCTGCGCCTCCAGTCATGTCTCAGCGCATGTCTGACCGCATCGCTTCTTCACGCAAGCGGATGCAGGACCAGAATGACCGCAGCATCTATGACAAGGCCATGCAGTCCACCATCACCCATGGCAAGGACACAGGCGGTTGGTTGGGCCGCAAAAGCTACAAGTCCAATCCTTTCTCTGGCAGCAAGGGCTACACGAATACCAAAGACTTCAAGACAGGCTACTTTTCCGGGGCCAGCAGCAAGAGTAACATGGGGCGTCAATCCTTCGCCCAAGCGGGGAAGATGTCATCCGTGGCGGATGACAGTTTCACCACCAAACAAAGTTCGTTAGGCTCTCAAAAAGCGCGAGAAGATCAGCAGATGTTTTCGGGATCGGAGGATGTCTTCAAAACAGGCTCCGCTCGGGATGCTCTGCGCAGTCAGCAAAAGAATGACCGACCCAAGTTTGTGGAGCTCGAAGAACAAAAGCGTGATCCTGCCTACACGGAGGAGCAGGTGCGTCGTTTGTTAGGCCGTTAAGGGGCGGCTCTGCTTTCGTATTCCCTCACGTGACTAGCATGCGTCGCCGCCGTCGTCGTTCACGCCCATTTTCCTGGCTGGGCCTGCTCATTCTGCTGGCTTTTGGTACCCAAATTTGGAACGAGACCAAGAAGGCACCGCCTTCCATCCCAGAGGCGAGGTCGGGCAAGGCGGCAAAGGTCTTTGAAGTGATGTATGACGCGCGCTTGATCGAGGACCGGAACAACGATGGCGATAGTTTTAAGATGACCTATCGCGGCAAGGTGCACGAATGGAGACTGTACTTTGCGGACTGTGCAGAAAAACGACGGCATGCCTACAATGGCGATCGTCTGCGAGAGCAGGGGCAGTATTTTGGCGGTCTCAGTGAGGCGCGAACTGTGGCTCTAGGGCAGCAAGCGCAGGCCTTTACGCAACAGTGGTTGGAGGAGCGCTCGTTTACAGTTTACACGAAGTGGCAAGGCGTCTTCGACAGTGGCCGCCATTATGCCTTCGTGGTGTTTCCCGATGGGGAGGATCTCTCCGCCAAGCTGGTGCGCGAGGGACTGGCCCGCATCCACACGACGGGCACCACGCTGCCCGGTGGCCGCAGCGCCGCCGAGTATGGACGCTATCTGCGTGCCCTGGAGGCGGAGGCACGGGCTGCCGGACGTGGTGGCTGGGCACGGTGATGGGATCAGTCCCGACCCACCTGCCGGATAAGCGCCTGCATCACGCCCTGGATCAGCAGTTCATTGGCAGGAATGAGGTCTGGAAAGTCAGGGTTCTCCGCTTGGAGATACGGCCGCCCGTCTTTGATGAGGAAACGCTTCAGAGTGGTTTCACCATCAATGAGCGCCGCCACGATGTCGCGCGGGCGGGGTTCTTTGGCTTCTAAGATCACCATGTCGCCATCGCAGATGTTGGCCCCGATCATGGATTCTCCACGCACTTTCAGAGCGAAGGCTTTGGCATTGCGACCTAGGCCCAGCGTATTTACATCCACTGCAATGGAGCCATCCGCCTGCTGTTCCTGGGGGCTGGCATAGCCGGCAGGAATCATCCCGTAAAGAGGGATGTCCATGATCTCGGCCCGTTCCAGATCTTCGGGAAACACCACAGCGCGGGCTTTGTGAGAGTGGCGCTGGATGACACCCTTTTTCTCCAAGGCCCGGAGGTGACTCATCGCCGCAGTCTGGCTGGAAAAACCAAAGTGCCGCTGGATGTCACGCGTGCTGGGCATGACACCGTTTTCGCGCTGGTACTGGCGCAGATAGTCCAGCAGTTCGCGCTGGCGGTCGGTGAGTTTTGTGTTTAGGTCGAACATAGGAATGTTTGTTCGCCTGAACACTCAATCCTAACAGCGCGAGACGCAAGAAGATTTCCTGGCCCTTCTTTCGCCAGGAATCTTCGGCATCTGGCACATCCGGTGCATGGATTCTTTGCACCTGTGACGTTTTGCATGAATCTTTCACCCGTGCCTGCCCTCCACCCCATCCGTTGTCTTTTCTTGCTATCGAGTGCTGCATTAAGCCTGATGGCCCAGGAACCGACGGTCCCCACAACTTTGCCTCCAAAGCCTGCTCCTGCGGCAGTGACTGCGCCTACGCCGCCAGTAGTGGTGCCCCCCGCGTCACCCGCACCGTCTGCCACGGCACCCGCGATGACTTTGGTGCCTCCTGGAAAGACGGGCGGTTTGCCCGATAATACCACGGTTCTTGCCCAGCGTGCCGCCACGGCCTTTGGCGAACAAAAGTGGGAGGAGGCCCGCGCGGCGTATGAAGAGATGCTGAAGCTGGATGAGCGCAATGCCCTGGCCTGGGCCAATCTGGGTGCTGTGGAGCAGCAGGCGGGCAAGACCAAGGAGGCCTTGGAATGCTTTGAGAAATCGGTCCTCATCAATCCTAACCTTGCGCAGTCTTGGAGCGCCTTGGGCCTCATCTATTCCTCGAATGGCGATACCTACCGCGCCATTTCTTGTTTCACCCGGGCTATTCATGAAGAGCCCGCGGATGCCCGAGCGCACAACTACTTGGCGATTGCGGCCAAAAATCTCGGCTGGATTGATGCCGCACAAAATGAACTCCAGCGCGCCATCGAGCTGAACCCTCAGTATGGCATCGCCCATTTTAATCTGGCCCTGCTTTACCTGGACCAGAAACCCCCAGCGATTGAACTGGCCAAGCGCCACTATGAAAAAGCTGTGGCTCTCGGAGTGGAAAAGGATGAGATCGTGGAGCGGAGGCTGAAGGAGTGAGTTGGGAGATCCAGCCACAACTGGATCAGCTCCGTGGAGAAGGGCTGTGGCGGGAGCTGCGGACGCTGGATTCACCGCAAGGTGCCGTGCTAGCGCATGAGGGGCGGGAGCTTCTCAATTTCTCGTCCAATGACTACCTTGGGCTCGCTGCTTCTTCGGAGCTGAAGGCGGCCTTGCAAGAGGGGGTAGAGCTTTATGGTGCCGGCTCAGGCGCATCACGTCTTGTCTGTGGCAGCCTGCGGCCCCATGCGGATCTGGAGGCCGCACTGGCGGATTTCAAAGGGGCGGAAGCCGCGCTGACTTTCTCCAGTGGTTTCGCGGTGCCCATGGGTACTCTACCTGCCTTGTTAGGCCCTGGCGATACCATCCTCATGGATAAGCTGAGCCATGCCTGTTTGGTGGATGCGGCGCGTCTCAGCGGGGCCACTTTGCGCATTTTCCCTCACAATCATCTGGGCAAGCTGGAGCGCCTTCTGCAAACCGCCACGGGCAGGGTGCTCATCATCACGGAGTCCATCTTCAGCATGGATGGGGATGCTGCCCCGCTGCGTGAAATCGTGGAGCTGAAAGATCGCTACGGCGCGTGGTTGCTGGTGGATGAAGCGCACGCCGTCGGTGTTCTCGGCCCACAGGGCAGGGGGCTCGCCGCTGCTTTAGGTTTGGAAGGGCGCATCGAATTACAAATGGGCACGCTCAGTAAAGCCCTAGGCCTCAGTGGCGGTTATTTAGCTGCTTCTCGGCAGGTGATTGATCTGCTGATCAATCGTGCCCGCAGTTTTATCTACACCACCGCCGCCTTGCCAGCCGTGGCCCATGCCGCACTCCGTGCTCTGGAGCTTATTCGCAGTGCCGAGGGGGATCGCCTGCGCAGCGTGCTTCATGCACATGCGGACGAAGTGCGCTCCGCGCTCGGGCTGGATCACACCTCCTCCAGCGCGATCCTGCCGCTGATCCTGGGAGATGAAACCACAGCCATGGCGGCAAGTGCACATCTCCGGGCAGCGGGGCTGATGGTGCCCGCCATCCGTTACCCCACCGTGGCTAGGGGCAGTGCCCGGCTGCGCATCACGCTTTCCGCAGGCCACCAGCCGGAGCAGGTGGCTCAGTTGATCCAGCAGCTTAAAAAATTAGGGCGTTGAGCCTGGCTCGCCGCGCAGAAGCTGCTTGCCATTGAAGCGTTCACCCGGGTGGAAGAGCCAGCCGGGAGAGGTGTTTTTCACCTCGTAACGCTGGAGCACAAATTCGGGTAGGGACAGGTTGCTGTTCGGGTCATACACCCGGCGTCCAGAGAAATAGCCCCAGAGACGATATTCACGATTGTGGTCGCTGCCAAAGGCAGGGCCATCCCCCTGCGGGAGCTCAGGGTAGCGGTCTGGCTGGCGCGTGATCTTCTCATTCATCATGACCAGCTTGGCCTCATGCCAGGGCTGCCCCGGCTTGCGCACGTAACCCCAGATGTGCGTGCGCTCGATGTGAAAGCGCCGGGCGATGTAGTAGTCGCCAGGAGTCTCGGCAGCGATCTCCATGCGCCGATAATCCATGAGCTGCTGCTGGCGTGGGCTGGTGGAAGAACTGCAGGCCGTGAGGGCAACAGTCAAACCCAGCAGAAAGAGGTGAGCAAGACGAGACATATGACTGCGAGAGTGAAACACGAACGCCAGCACGCAAACGAAACCTCTCAGAGAGTCTTTTTCTTGAGGGCCTCGACCTGCTTTTTAGTTGCTTCTAACTTCTTTTTCGTGGCTTCCGAGCGGAGGCGTACTTCTTCCATGCGTTTTGCAGCCTGAGCGGCGGTGCTGTTGGGGTTCGCCGGATCCGTGATCATGGGGAAGTCATCGGTGCGGAAGGGGTTTACAGGCAGGCCTTCAGCGGAATACACATTGGCCACGGGATTGTCCGCCCAGGCAAAACGCACGGCCACAGGCTTGGCCACTTGTTTGCTACTCACGGCAATCTGGTTGCCCCGTGGAGTGCGGGGGCTTTGTTTGTTGTCAGGCAGGATCACCGCATCCGCCGCCACCCATTGGCGGTCTTCACCGCAGATGGCAAAACCGCGCACTTCATCCACATCCACCACGCGCAGGCCAGACTCGGCATGGTCAAAGGTGAGGATGGCGCTACCGTCTTCAAACTTGACGTTCTTGAAGGTGGGGCTGCGGTAGGGGAGCTTGAATCCATAGTCCTTCACCAGGGCCCAGCGGGCGAGGCGTTCAGCCACGTCGCGTTTGTTTTTGGGGTGGATGTCATTGGCCTCGCCCAGGTCAGTAATCACGCATTCACCCGTGTTTGGCAGCTTGCTCATCGTCAGTGTCTGCGCCTCGCGCAGTTCAGCCCACTCACTGTCTCCAGGGGCGGTTACGTAGGCTTTGAAATCGGCCAGTTGCACCCAGTAAAAGGGGAAGTCACCTTGTTTCCACTCATTGCGCCAATGCTGGATCATGAAGGGGAAAAGATCGCGGTATTCCTTGGCGCGGCTCGCATTGCTTTCGCCCTGGTACCAAATCACACCCTTGATGCCGTAGCCGATGGTCGGGTGCAAAACACCTGCATAGAGATTGCCTGGGCGGTGTTGGCCCTTCATCGGATTTTGCGGTGGACGGGAGAGCGGGGGTGGCAGCGGTTTGCCTGCTTTAATGGCTTCCTTGCGAGCTGCGGCCCAAGCCTGTGCTTTGGCCTGATGATCAGCCACTTGTTTGTCGAAGCCTTCCTGAGTGAAGGTGGACTCGGTCTTTTGCCAGCGTTCGATGATGTCTTTAAAACGAGCGTCTTTTTCCAGCAGATCACGTTTCACCCAGGCCTCGGCGGCGCTGCCACCCCAGGCATTGTCAATCAAACCCACGGGCACACCTAGCATCTCATGCAGCACGCGGCCATAATGATAACCCACCGCGCTGAAGCTACCCACCGTTGTGGGTGAGCACTCCTCCCACTGGCCCTTGAAGTCATCCTGAATCTCCTGGGTCCCCACCTGGGGAACGGAGATGAGGCGGATGAGGGGATATTTGGCCTGGGCCATGTCCAAATCTGCCGTCCAGGTACGGTCCACCGTGAAGCCCATGTTGGACTGGCCAGAGCAGATCCAGACCTCTCCTACCAAGACGTTTTTCAGTTCTTTGGCCGTGGTGCCTTGGATGGAAAGGCTCGCGGGTTTGGCATTCGCAGGCACACCGTCCAGCTTCACGGTCCACTTGCCCTTGTCATCAGCCTTTGCCGTCTTGGTTTGGCCCGCGAATTTAACGGTGACCTCGGTTCCTGGTGTGTCCCAGCCCCAGATGGGGTTGGTCTGCTTTTGCTGCAGCACCATGTTGTCGCCAATGATGGCGGGCAGGCGCAGCTCAGCGTGTAGCGACAGCGTGGATAAGAAGAGAGAAAGACTCAGGGCAAACTTCATGGCAGAGCATGAACGTGATCACCTGAGCCTTCATTTCGAGGAAAACCTTTAGCGCGCGGCCACACCCGCAGGTTTGCGAATTTTTAGCAAAATAGGAAAGCTAGTCACCACGCCTGCACTGTCCTGTTCTGCGCGGGCGGAGGCCATGGCCACGTGGCAGAGACGATCCTGATCCGCCACCCAGTTGGAACAGCGAAAGAAGATGGGACGCTCGTTTTCCTTCGCCCGCACCTGCACGCCGTTAAGGCCGATGTCGTCAATGATGACGCCATGCGGTAGATTGTGGACATCGAAGTTGATGAGGTCGTCAAAGCTGTTTCTCTCCACTCGAATCCAGGCTTTCACCGTCTGGCCAGGAACAAGGGTGAGCTCCAAAGGCTGGGCTGTCTGAATGTCTTCCCGCTTCACGGGCTTGCCATCCACTTCGGGCTCCAGGTAAACAACGAATTTCGGCGCGGGCCCCAGGGTGAGTTTGCCAAAGTTGGGTATGTTGTGAGACACGGCTTTTCCCGCGATGTCTGCCGTGGCAGTCACCGTGACTTTGCTCCAGTCCGCATCGGCCTTGGCCGTGGGTAGAGCATGCAGACTGCCTGTGGCCAGGGTGTGACCTTCTTCAATAAGCACGGGTGACGAGGCGTAGTAACCCTCTGGCACATTAGCGATGTCCACTCGGATGGGGCCTTCAAAACCATCCTGGCGGTCTGCCTTGACGGCAAAACCGATGGAGGAGCGGGCGGGGATGGCCGTGACCTTGTTCGTATCCACCGTCAGGGTGAAATCAGGTGCGGGTTGGCGAATGATCAGTGAATACACAAAACGTTCGCCTAACAAACTTCGTGTATCGGTCACACGGATGATGTAGCGCCCATCTGCGGGTGCTGTGAAAGTGAGGCGCGAATCCCGCCCCAGCGTGCGGCTGCCTTCATCATCGTTGCTATAATTCAGGGTGAAGACCGGCAGGCCATTTGGGACCAAGGCGGTGCCAAGAGGGTGGGGGATGACGGTATAACAAGCTTCATCCAGTGCATGGCTGGTGGTGCTGGTGTCAAAGTAGGAACGGCGCTTGCCCTCGGTCGCGTAAAACAAAAAACCACTGTCTGGCCCGCGCGGCATACGGAAGGTCTTCATGATATCGCCGTTGAAATAGACGTATTCGTTGAGTTCCATTTCCTCCCAGTTTTGTAGGCGGATGTCTGGGTTGTTAGCATCCACGCTGCGGAAGTTGTTGTAGCTGTCGCGCACGGCCTGCATCAGCATGCGTGGCACGGGTTGGCCTTTGGCGTCCAGCACTTCGATCTTCGTGTCGGCAGGAGAACCTGCCATGGCAGCGAAGGTCTCAATGATCCATGACTGGCCCTTTTTTGCGTCAAAGACAAAGTGATCGGTGTCACCAAGCTGGTTCTTGGAGAGCAGCCGACCGTTCATGATACCAGGGGCGCTTATAGTTTGAGCCTTGGCGAATTCGTCATTCGGTTCTGTCTCTTCAGCCTGCGGCAGTGCCTTCACCTGCACACTCGGCATGACTCGCAAACGCACGCCCTGTGTAGGCATGGGCACGTTGAGTGATCCCAAGGCTTCGCCTTTCACCTTGATCTCAGGCACTTGATCCAAGTGATGTCCAATCAGCCGCACAGGGGTCTCTTGATTTAACGCCACGGTCAGTGGCTGCCAGCCTGTGACATAGGGCAGAGCCCCCATGGTGAGATGATAAAGGTGGCCTGCACTGCCATCCAAGGTGGTGTTGCTGACGCGAATGAGATAGTCGCCATCCTGCGGTGCTTTCCAGGCGATGAAAGGATCGCTGCCGGGGTCCAGCCCACGGTTCAGAGCGAGCACATTGAGAGAGGTATCCAGAATTTCTAAGCGCGGTGATTTGGCCGTGCTGCCGATCTGCTGAACGGCGAGATCAAAGACAAGTTCTTCCCCCGCTTTGACACGGATTTGATAGACATCTTGCTGGCCAGTTTCTACCAGCGTTCCCCAAAGACTAGAGGGGAGTCGGCTCACCTTCATAGGCCCGTTTTGAAACGTCGTGGCATTCGTCGAAATAGGGGAAAGGTCATCGGCATACACCTTCATTTTCGCCGTCTCGCCATGCGTCGTCTTAAGCCACATTTCATAAGCTCCGCGCGGGAGCGTGGCAGGGGCTGTGGCGCGGATTTGCAAATCTGTGGGCTTGAGGGAATCTGCCAGGATGACTCCCGTAATCTCTGGATGATTAAACAGAACTTGTGGGTTCGATTCGAGGTTCTTGCCCTGCACGTTCAGGGTCACTGTGCCGCCGCTTTGCAGCGCAGGCATCAGGATGCGGGTCAGCTCAGATTTGACGACCATCTTTGGTTTGGCGGCAGGCTTTGCCATCACGATGGGTTGACCCGTGACGCTGTCATACACGCCCAGGCTGCCATCGGCCCGACCGCTGAAGAGTAGCCCTTTCTCTGCAAAGGCCAGTGCGGGAGACCAGTCGGACTGTTTTTCCAGCACCTTCTTTTCAGTGAGGCTGGCGGCATCCCAGACCTTCATGGAGCGGTCTGTGGCGCTGGTGGCCAGGGTCTTTCCATCACGGGACAGGGCGAGTCCAAGGATGCCGCCTTCATGGGCATAGCGTGAAGTGGTGATGCTGTTGCTGCCTTCCTTGGCCGTGGGACTGATCTTCCAAACACGAATGCGGCTATCCATGCCGACGCCATAAAGCTGCCCGCCATCGGCGCTGAAAAGAACAGCCGTCTGTTCCTTCAAGGGTTGGGAAAGGGTATCCAGGCGAGCGCCATCGGGCATGCTCCAGAGCTTCACCGTACGGTCTGCGCTGGCGCTGGCGAGCACCTTGCCGTCTGGTCGAAAAGCCAGGCCATTGACACTGCCATTGTGACCTTTGAGGAGCTTGATTTCAGCCCCATTGGTTACATCCCAAAGTCGGATTTTTTGGTCGTAGCCTCCCGTCACCAACACTTTGCCATCAGGAGATAAAGCGAGCGAATAGCAGGCATCTGTGTGGCCCGTGAAAGTCTGTAAAGCGGTGCCGTCGGCTGTTTTCCACGCGCGCACCTCCCCGGAGATTCCGGCCTCACCACCTGCGGCATAAAGGGTCGCTCCATCGGCTGAAAAGGTGAGGGCATTTACCCGTCCTTTAAAGCCTGCCAATTTTCGAACCACCACTTTGGTGACCGGATTCACCAGTTCCACCTCACCATATCGGCCTACGGCGATGAGCTTCACCGCATCCGAAAAAGCCACTGCTTGAATGGATCTCTTTGGAGTCACCTTGGGTGCAATTTTAGGCGTGATGACTTCACGTGGTGCCGCGGGTTGCTCCGCCAAGATGGGTCCTTTGGCTCCCCCATTGATCCAGGCTTTGATGAGGGAGATATCTTCCGCCTTCAGTTTGTCGCGTTTGCCCGGAGGCATGAATTCATTCTTGCCACCTCGGCCGGAGCGGCCTTCTAGAAACTTCACCAGCAGGCTTTCTTCTGCTTTTCCAGCCACGACGGAAACTCCTTCCTCACCACCCTTCATCAGGGACGCAAAGGTGTCCAAGGCAAAGCCGCCATCGGGGTCATCTGCGCCATGGCAGTCCATGCAGTAAGCATCCCAGATCGGCAGGATTTGCTTTTCATAGGAGATGGATTCCTGAGAAAAAGCTGAAGCTAAAAAGGCAAAAACCAGCGTTGAAAGCAGCAGTTGAAAATGGAAGCGAAAGGAGAGATGTTGAGCCATGACTCTGGCTGAATTCTCACAGGTGCGTGCACTTCCAATGCGCGAAAAGCTTTTGCTCGTGGATGAAATTTGGGAATCCATGGTGGATGTTGAATCAGAACTGGAAGTTTTGGATGCTGAGAAGCGAGAGCTGAATGCCCGTTGGGAACGTTTTGAAAAAGATCCTTTGAGCGCGCTCACTTTGGAAGAATTCCAGGCTCGGATAAATGCGAAGCGCGGCTGATGAAGTTGCGCATTCTTCCTGAGGTCTTGGAGGACATCGAACAAGGGGCGGAGTGGTATGATCACTGCGGTGGCAAAACTCTTGGAGACCGTTTCCTCGCGTCGTTTTACAGCTATCTTCCGGAGATTTTGCGGGATGCTCTTATTCACAGACCCGTCTATCGTCAGTTCAGGCGTATCCTGATCAAGCCCTTCTCTTATGCGGTTTACTTCCGCATTCATGAGGAATGGGTGGTCGTGGTTTTGGTCTGGCATACGGCGAGAAATCCAACGGATTTGAAGGAGCGACTGGAAGAGCGAATTCTAGGAGCAGGGGCATCACTCAATGATTGAACAAAAACTCCTTCGAACTCATGAGGCTCCAGAACAGATCTTCGAGAGTGGCGCGGCGGTCGGTGGGAGGCGCGGTAGCGAGGAGTTCCGTGGCCTTGGTTTTCTCCGCAGCCGTGGGCTGACGTGCTAAGGCAATGAGGTAGGCGTCCTGAACCAGTTTTTCGTTAGGTTGCTTGGAATTAAGGAGCTGATCCACTCGGTTGTCCTTGGTGGCGAGTTTGTCATTCAAGGTGTCGCCATTGGCGATGTGCAGGGCCTGGGCCATGCTGGGTTCGTTCGTGCGTTCGCATTCGCATGTGGCGACGCGATCAGCACGGCCAAAGCTTTTCAGGAAGTAGCTTGCGATGTTGGAATCCGGAAGCTGCAAGGCGCGGAAGCCCATGGGGTAAGTGTCCTTGGTGCCTTTGTTTGCATTGCGCCGATCAATGTTAAAGGTCGTAGGCACCGCTGTGACCTGAGCGACTGAATCCAGCAAGATTTCAGCTTTCAGACGACGAGGGTAGAAGTGGCTGTAATAGCGGGTGTCCTTTTCATTTTGATAGATCGTCTCGCTGCTGCGCTGATAGGTCTCGCTTTGCAGGATGACTCGCATCAGGGACTTGAGATCAAACTTGTGATTAACCAAGTGGTCACAGGCAGCATCCAGGAGCTTTTCGTTGCTGGCAGGATTCGTGATGCGGATGTCATCCACAGATTCGACCAAGCCGACACCGAAGAAGTTTGCCCAGACGCGGTTGGTGATGGTCCGTTTGAAAAGTCGGTTGTCCGGGGATGTCAGCCAAGCGGCCATGGGCACCCGGCGATCTTCGGGCGCGGTCATGGAGACGGAATGCGTCACTTCTAGGGCTCTCGGCGGTTGGGGTTTGCCGGTGAGAGGCTGCACCAGATCCCCTTCGGTGGCACTGAAGACCACACGTTCATCGGCCGTGGCTCCATTCTTGGTGCGGACGCGGGAGAAGAGATTGGCAAAGGCGAAGTATTCGTCATTCGTCCATTTTTCCAAGGGGTGGTTATGACATTTGGCGCAGTTCATGGCCGTGCCAAGGAAGGCAACGGAGACGGTTTCGGAAAGGCGGGTCGGCTCGTCATGCAGCAGGAAGAAATTGCCTGCGCCATTTTCCAGCGTGCTGCCCGTGGCGGTGAGCAGGCTTTTGACCATGACATCCCAAGGGGTATTCGCGGCCACACGGCTGCGGATCCAGTGGTAGTAGGCCCACATGCCTTCGGGCGTGAGTTTGTCACTGTTCACCAGCAGCAGATCACTCCAGCGGTGTGACCAATAATCCACGAACTCTGGGCGCTTGAGCAGGGATTCGATCAGACGATCTCTTTTGTTAGGCTGGGTATCCGCCAGAAAAGCGCGAGTCTCTTCGGCGGTGGGCAGCACACCAATGGTGTCCAGGTGGGCGCGGCGGATGAATTCGCCATCCGTGCACCGCTGAGACGGTGGGATGTTCAATGCGCGTAGTTTTTCCAACACCAGCTCATCCACAAAATTCCGCTGCTTAAGCTGGGCGAAGAGTGTCTCATCCGCTGCACCTTCCTGCGGGACACTGACGATGGCGATGTCCAGTCGGCTAAGGTACCACGCACTGACGGTGCCTTCACCGGAGCCTGTGACTTTCACCAGTCCCTGATCATCCACGGTGGCCACGCTGGCGTTCACCGCATTGAACTTCGCCCAGCGGGTCACGTCCTCGCTGCGGCCATCGCTGAATTTGGCCAGCACCTTGAGCTGCTGCTGGCTGCCCGGTTTGCTGAGAACCTGCTTTGGCGAGACCTCAAGAGAGACCAAACGCGCATCTTCTTTTTTCGGGCCGGGTGCCCCATGGGCAATCCAATTTACCAAAGTTTGGTAGGCCTCGGAGTCCATCTCAAAGCGCTTGTCGCCCTTGTGAGGCACAGTTTTGATTGCCTTCAAAAGCAGCAGGCTGCGCGCGGGATCATCCCCATTGATGCGTCGGCCCATGGCCGAGTGTGTGACGGAGAGGTAATCGCCTTCATCATCAAAACCACGGAGGGAAAGCCGAAATCCCCCCTGACCCGCTGCTGCACCATGGCAAGCTCCCATGTTACAGCCAAAACGGGTCAAAATGGGCTGAACTTCATTGCGAAAGCTGGGCGCTTCGGCCTGGCAGATCAACTGTCCGCCTGGGGCGAGCAGTGACAAAAATAATAGGCGCTTCAAAAGCATAACGGAACAGTCGGAGACGGGAATGAATGAGGGCGTTCCTTGGGTTAGGCGAACAGCTCCTTGATGCTCTGCTTGCCGAAGTCCACGACGGGATACGGCCTGCCTTGGGGGCCGGGGAGTTCCGTGTGGAGGTCAATGCCAAGGCTCTCGTAGATCGTGGCGACGATCTCACCGGGGTCCACGGGACGCTCGGCAGGGTAAGCGCCGATCTCGTCGCTCTTGCCGATGACCTGGCCGCCTTTGACCCCACCGCCGGCGAAGTTGACGGTCCAGCAGTTTGGCCAATGGTCGCGACCACCTGCTGGATTGACTTTTGGCGTGCGGCCAAATTCAGCCAGGCAGGTCACCATCGTGTCATCCAGCATGCCGCGTTGGAAAAGATCCTCAATCAGTGCCGTGTAGCCCTGATCATACATGGGGGCCACGATGTCGCGCATGCCTTCGATGCTGGTGAAGGGCTTGCTGCCGTGGATGTCCCAGGTGATCTCACCAAAGACCGTGATGAAGGTATTCACCGTCACCATGCGCACGCCGCGTTCAACGAGGCGGCGGGCGAGCAGACAGCTCTGGCCAAAACGATTCAGGCCGTAGCGTTCGCGCACCTTCATGGGCTCCTTCGTCAGATCAAAGGCCTCACGTGCCTGTGAACTGGTCATGATGCGGTAGGCTGAGGCGAAGTTCGAATCCATCAGCTTGGCTTGTTCGCTAGACTCGAAGTTTTTTACCGAGCTATCCACCAGATCTCGCATCTGTCGGCGCCGCTCCAGGCGCACCTCGCCGATCTCTTTTGGGGGGAGCAAGTCAGGGACTTTGAAATCAGCCGTGGAGGGGTCGGAATTGAGGACAAAAGGATCGTAAGCCTTGCCCAAAAAGCCTGCATCCTGGCCATGCGGCATGTTGCCGCCTGTGGGCCCCATGCTCTCTGGTAAAATGACATGAGCGGGAAGGTCGGAACGGCGGCCTAACAAAAACTCCGCTGCGCAGCCCACGTGTGGAGTATTCACACCACCCGTAAAGAGGCGGCCAGTCTGCATCATCTGATGGCCCGTGTCATGTACCGCTGCCGCGTTGTGGTAACAGGAACGCACAAGGCTGAACTTATCCGCGATCTTCGCATGCATGGGCAAGATCTCCGAGACCTGAAAGGCATCGTTGTTCGTCCGGATGGGTTTGAACGGGCCTCGGATCTCACTGGGTGCATCCGGTTTCATGTCCCAAAGGTCCAGTTGGCTGGGAGCACCTAGGTTAAAGATCATGATGCAGGCGCGCTGGCTCTTTTTTGAGTCCACCTTTCCCGCTGCCTTGAGGGCCTGAAAACTGGGCAGCGTCAGCCCCAGGGCACCGAGCATGCCGACTTGTAAAAAGTCGCGCCTTGTCACACCATCGCAGGTGGTGATGGAGCCATCGCCAGAAAATTTAAACATAAGGTTAGGTCGTGTATTCCTGAGTTATACGCCACCCAGTGAAAAATATAAATGGACAATCCTGCTATGGGTTTGGGATGTTCTGATTCCCACGATCACGGGTTTTCAGGATTCGAAATGGACTAATGAACCATGGATGTGGAGGCTTCAAAAACGATCTCTCACAGGTGGGTTTACATTTGGGCGGATTGCCTTCAGACTTCCCACGCCCATGAAAATCCTCTTTTTCGCCCTCTTGTCTTTGTTAGGCAGCGCCACCGCCATCGCTCAAAGCAGCGCCCCGGCCACTCCCGCCAGTCCTAACCAAGAGGAGGTTACCCGAGACGGGCTGTGGGATGGCAAGCTGGCGGGGGGCAGTTACCTCGTGCGCTGCACCCAGATCCTAGCACTGTCCAAACACGAGTACGTGGCCGATGGCACGGCCCGTGTGGTGGAGGTAAATCTCACCATGAACTCCAACATGACCGTGCGCTTTTACTACCTCGAGCCTGTGCGCCTGGAGGGTGGTGGTGTCATCGGGGCTGGGCAGCAGGCCATTGATAAAGCGCGCGAGCTGATGAAGGACGCCGCCTCACGCGTCTCCCCCACTTTGACCACGCCCAAGGTGGTGAAAAGTTACCCCATCTCCACCCATGCGCACACCGTGGAGTTTGTCCTGCCAAGCGAGGAAAGGCTGAATTCCCTGCACGCCAGTCTCGAGCGTTCCTTCCGCACAGGTCAGGGCCGGGTGTGGCGCGAGTAGGCAGTCACTCCTTGCTGCGCAGATCCTGGATCAGCACAAAGCGATACTTCGCATCATACTGGCCGCCGTTGTACTTGCCGCAGCACTCACGGCAGGCCGTGTAGCGGCTGAATTTACGCACCCGCTGCACGGTGAGGCCACAGTGAGCGCAGGCATAGGCGTAGTTTCGTTTTACCTCTCGGCGGGGCAGAGGCAGGCGATGGCGGGCACTTTCACCTGGGATGCCCAGGTCCGCACAGGCCTGCTGCCACTCGGCACCGTGCGGCTCGATGCGCCGCCGCCCGGCCCGGTGATAGGCCACCAGATGGGCCAGTTCATGGCGCATCGTGCGGTCCACTTGACCTTCAAATTCCTGCAGCTTCGGGTTCAGCTCGATCTTCCAGGCGGGAAAGCTCGCATACCCGGCGGTGCTGCGCAGGCGGCTGTTCCACTGGACAGAGACTAGCTTGGCAGCCCCTGCGAGATCGATGCTGTGCAGCAACTGCTGGCACAGTTCCGTCAACTCAGCATCCCGCACATTGCCGTTTTCTTCCTTCGCTGGGGCAGCCAGGGCCTCAGGGGCGGGTTCCGCATACAGCGGGCGGTCCAGGGCGCGCTCTGCGAGGCTGCCGCGGATGCCGGCTTGAAAGTCGAGAACGAGCTGGGAAAGATTCAGCATGGACGGGGGCATCAGGCCTTATCAGAATCGGCCGTTTTAGGCACTTTGGTCAATGGCGTGTTCTTGCGGTCGCGGATGCGGTGCTCCTGGTCACCCAGGGCGTAGATCATGTCCTCGGCCACGCTTTCCATCAGGAAAACGTTCGCACCGATGGTGCTGCGGGACCCCACCACCGTATCGCCCCCCACAATGGTCGCCCCTGCGTAGATGGTGACGTTATCGCCGATGGTGGGGTGGCGTTTCTTCCCAGCCAGCGCCTGCCCTTGGGCCAGGGAGCGCGCCACGAGGCCCACGCCTTGGTAAAGCTTCACGCGGGTGCCGATGCTGCACGTCTCGCCGATCACCACACCCGTGCCGTGATCAATGAAAAAGTGGCTGCCAATCTGGGCCCCAGGGTGGATGTCAATGCCCGTGCGGCCATGCGCCCACTCCGTCATCATGCGCGGGATCAGCGGCACGCCCATGCTATAGAGCTGGTGCGCCGTGCGCTGGATGGCGATGGCCTCTAGGCCTGGGTAGGCCAGGATGATCTCCTCATAGCTCCGCGCCGCAGGGTCGCCTTCATAGGCGGCCTGCACATCTGTTTGTAATAGCCGCCGCACCTCGGGCAGCTTCACCATGAAATCACAGACCAGCTTCATCGCCTCCTCATGGTGATTGCCCGTCTGGTCGCGCAGGCGCAGACTGCGGCGGATCTCCGTGCGCAGCCGCTCCCGCGTGCTGGCCACCAGCTCATGCGTCATCAGCTCCAGATCATGGGAGGAGACCGCATCCACCGAGTAAAAACCCGGGAACAGCACCTGCAGCAGATCTTCACAGAGCGTCGCGATCGCCTGTTTGGACGGCAAAGCCCCGCAATCCACGTGGTTGATCCCGCCGACCTCCTTGTATGAGGTCATGAGGCTCTGAACGATCTCTTCCTGTCGGCAATCCATGTCTTGTTCCCGAGATTAGAGGCGAAAGGCCTCCCTGGCAAATGCCGGGGTTGGGGAAAAGACGTCCATGTCTTTGTGATTCATGAGGAGACTCATTGGGAAGAAAGCCACGAGGTAGTCTGCAAACAAATTCGCCGCTTCCACTTGCGGGGCTTTTCAGATAAAATGGAGACCGAATCGTGCTATGAAAATCCTCCGCATCTCAGAAACCGCGCAGGGGTGGATTGATTTTTTTGCAATCGCCGGACCTTGGCTGTCATGCCTGATCCTGGCTGTGTCGATGAATCCCATGATCGTTTGTGGACGTGGCCTAGAAGCCGATTCGATATTGAACTTAATCACCGTTTTTTGGCTGGCTGTGCCGGGATTGCTCCTGGGGGTGCTGTGCACCAAGCCCCTGGAACGGTGGCTTGGTTGGGCAGGATTTGTTTGGATGACCTACATGGCCCTCCTCGCTTTAAAGCAAAATTTCCCAAGAATGTCGCCCTTCTGATTTACGGCCTCACCAGCCGCCCCCCAAGGCCTTGATGAGGCGGACGGTGGAGATGTGGCGTTGGGCGGAGATTTGGGCGGTTTGGCGTTCGGTTTGGAGGCGGGTGCGTTCGGCGTCCAGGTACTCGAAGTAGCTGAGGGTGCCGCGCTCGTAGGATTCCTGGACGAGGCCGGTGGCCTTGGTGGAGGCGGCGAGGGCTTCGCTGATGGCGCCAGCTTGCTCGCGCAGGTAGCGGGTCTGGGCGAGGCTGGTCTCGACATCGCGGATGGCGCTGAGCACGGCTTGGCGGTAATTGGCGATGGCTTCTTCCCGGGCGGCCTTCTGACGGCGGACGTTGAACTTGATGACGGTGAGGCCGCTGATGGGCAGGCTGATGCTGGGGCCGAGGCTCCAAACACGGCTGTCGGCTCCTAGCAGCGTATCCACTTCATTGCTGAGGTAACCGGCGGTGCCAGTGAGCTTCACGGCGGGGAAGTAGGCGGAGATGGCCACGCCGACATCGGCGTTGCGAGCGGCGACGATACGCTCTGCCGCAGCGATGTCTGGACGGCGCTCCAGCACGGAGGCAGGAAGGCCAGCGGGGACTAGAGGCGGGGCCTTCGCTCCAATGGGGTTTTCCCGCACGGTGAAGCTGCTGGCAGGCTGGCCGCAGAGGAGGGCCAGGGTGTCGCTGGCCTCCTGGCGCTGGCGTTTCACGTCGGCCAATTCGGCCTTGGCGGTGGCTACCTCGGTGACGGCGCGGGCGTAGTCGGTCTCGGGGATGGCTCCGGCCTTGAACTTGTCGTTCAACAGGTTTTTAAACTTGTCACGCAGGGCAATGGTGCGGCGGAGAGCGCTCAGTTCGGCATCGGCAGCGCGTAACAAAAAGTATTGCGCAGCGACATCGCCCGTGAGCGTGAGGATGGCATTGTGATAGCTTGCGGAGGTGGAGTCGGCCGTAGCGCGTGCGCTTTCCACCTCACGACGGATCTTGCCCCAGAAGTCGATCTCGTAACTCAGGTCCAGGAGGGTGCTGAAGCTATTCACTCGACCGCGTGGAATGTCCACCGGGATGGGGGTAGGGAGGTTGCCGGAAGTCTGTTCGCGTTTGCCATCGCCCTTGAGACGCACATCCGGCAGCCATGAGGAGGTGCTGATGCGTGCGGCGGCGCGGGCCTGATCCACGCGCGCAGCAGCAGCTCGCAGAGTGGGGCTGGTTTGCAGGGCCAGGGCCTCCAGTCGGTCCAGCTCAGGCTCGCGGAAGATCTTCCACCACTCGCCACGCGGGGCATCGTCGCGAGGCGCGGCAGTCTGCCAGCGCCACTTGGCAGGGGTGATGTCCGTGAGGTCCGGCGGGGTGTGGTCGGGCCCGACGGTGCAGGCGCTAAGGGCCAGGGCGGCGATGAAAAGCGTGGAGCGTTGGAGCATGGCGCTGGGAGTGAAAATTAAAGGGAGGCAGTCCCTGGATTAGGGGCGGCGGACTTCGCTGCTGCTTTAGCCTCACGTTTTTTTCGGCGGTTTTCGCGGAAGTGGATCATGTCATCAAAGAGGGAGTAGATGACCGGCGTGGCCAGCAGGGTGAGCAGCAGGGAGAGGCTCTGACCACCGAGGATGACGCCGGCAGTGGCGTTGTTATAGGCTGCGCCCACGCCGGTTGCGGTCATCATTGGCACCATGCCTGCGACGAAGGCCAGGGTGGTCATCAAGATGGGGCGGAGACGTTCTTTATTGGCCAGAAGGATGGCCTCTAGGCGATCCATGCCTTTTTCACGCAATTGGTTAGTATGGTCAATTTGGAGAATGCCATTTTTCTTCACCATGCCGAAGAGCACGAGGATGCCGAGCATGGAGAAAATATTCACGGACTGGCCGAACAAAATGAGTGACAAGATGGCGAAGGGCAGCGTGAGGGGCAGGGCTAACAGGATGGTGAAAGGGTGAATCCAGCTCTCAAACTGTGCAGCGAGAATGAGGTACATAAAAATAAAAGCCATCAGGAACGCGACACCAAAAGCTTTGCTAGCCTTGGCGATTTCCTTCGACCTGCCCGTGCTGCCGCTGGCGTAGTCAGCCGGAAGATTCAGGCGATTCACGGCAGCGGAGATGCCATCCATGATCTCCGTCTCCCCCACGCCGGGGGCATTGTTCGCGGTGATGGTGACTTGGCGGCGGCGGTTGAGGCGATTGATCTGCGAAGGGCTGTCCGTATCATCCAGCGTGAGCAGGTTCGAGATGGCCACCGGGCCTGCTTTGAGGGAAGGCACGGTGAGTAGGTTGAGAGTCTCGCTGGTGTTGCGATAAGTTTCCTCAGCCTGCAGGTGGATGTCATATTGCTCGCCACTGTCATCATAGGTGGAGACGTCCACTCCACCCACGAGCAGTCTTAAGGTGCTGGAAATATCGGCGATGCTGGCCCCCATCTCCCCGGCTTTATTACGGTTGACCGTGCCAGAGATTTCGGGTTTGCCTGCGATGAGGGAACTGTCTAGGTCACGAAGGCCCGGCAGATCTTTCACTTCTTCCATGACTTGCTGAGTGGCGCGGGTGAGCACATCCAGATCTGGGCCTGCGATGAAATACTGTACGTTAGCGCTAGAGGTGCCGGTATTGAAAGGCGGCACAGCCAGCACGCTGATGCGCCATTCTTTGGGGAAGTTCGGCACGATCTCCTGACGCACGCGATCCATGAGCGTTTGCTGGTCCTGCCGCAGAGCGGGATCATTGAGGCGGACGAAGATGCCGGCCAGATTGGGCGTGCGCTGGTCATTGTCACCGATGGTGAGCAGGGTGCCATCCACACCGGGGAGCTTACGCACCTCGCGGGCAAAACGCTCCACCATCAGGTCCGTCGCGGCTAGGCTCGTGCCTTCAGGCGTGCGGATGTTTACCACGAACTCAGCTTCCTCCACAGGGGGCAGGAAGCTCTTCTGCACGGTTTTCATCAGGATGGGCATGCAGGCCAGGATGCCGATGCAGGCCAGCACGACGACCCAGCGGTGGCGCATGGAAAAACGCAGTAGCCCCATGTACACCACCTCCACTGGCTTGTAGAAAATGTTCACCAGATGCTCCAGCCACCTGTCAAAGCGGGTGCCGTGACCGTTCTTGAACATGCGGGCAGAAAGCGAAGGGGTGAGCGTGAAGCTAACCAAAAGTGAGACGGCGATGGCAAAAGCCATGGTGAGGCCGAAGCTCTTCAAAAACATACCGACGATACCGCTGAGGAAGGCCACAGGGACAAACACGGCCAGCAGGGACAAGGTGGTGGCCATGACGGCAAGGCCAATCTCCTTGGGCCCTTCGATGGAGGCCGTGTACGAGTCTTCACCTTTGTCCTCCATGTGGCGGAAGATGTTTTCCACCACGATGATGGCGTCATCAATCACGATGCCTACCGCCAGGGCCAGAGCGACGAGGCTGATGACGTTCAGCGTCACCCCCTGGGCCCACATGATGCCAAAGGCGGCGATGATGGACGTGGGAATGGCGAGCGCGGAGATGAGCGTGGCACGTGAGTTTCCCAAGAAGACCAGCACGACGACGGCGGCAAAAAGTGCGCCAAGAACCAAGTGCTCTTTCACGGCATGAACGCTGGTGCGGATGACAGTGGAGGTATCTCGGACGACCTCGACATTGTAGCCCTCCGGCAGCAACTTTTTCACATCGGCCAGCTTTTCGTTCACCGCATCCACCACGGCCACGGTGTTGGTGCCACTCTGCTTGCGGATGGAGAGGACCACAGAAGGCACACCGTTGTTGCGGGCCACGGTGAGTTGTTCTTCCGCGCCGTCTTCCACCCGGGCGACATCGCGCAGGCGCACCAGGCCGCCACTGTTTTCAGTGACCACCAGCATATTGATTTCATCCATGCTGCGGGCCTTCCCCAGCACGCGGAAGCCGGCCTCGCTCGCGGCGTTTTTCACGGTGCCAGCGGGGATCTGTACGTTCTGCGCCCGCAGGGCTCGCTGTATATCGGTCGCGGTCAGGTTATAGGACCGCAGCCGCATGGGGTCTAACCAAACATTGATCTGCCGAAGGCGTCCACCTAGCAGGGTGATCTGGCCCACACCAGGCACACTTTCCAACTGACGGCGCAGGATCTTGTCTGAATACTCAGTGATCTCACGCACGGGCTTATTGGCAACCAGGGCGATGTTTAAAATGGGCGCAGCGTCTGGGTCCAGCTTCTCGATGATGGGTGCGTCCACATCCTCCGGTAATTCTGGAATCACGCGAGCGATGCGGTCACGCACCTCTTGAGCGGCCACATCAATGTTCTTTTCCAGAACAAAGGTCACGAGCACTTGAGAGATGCCTTCGCTGGAAATGGAACGCAGCTCGTCAATGCCGGCGACGGTGTTGACCGCTTCTTCGATCTTGTCGGTGATTTCGGTTTCGATTTCCTTCGGCGTCGCGCCATCTTGACGCGTGACGATACTGACAGTGGGGAAGTCAATTTTGGGGAACCGGTCCACCGGCAGTTTCGTGTAACCCAGCACACCCACGACCACGAAGACGAGGATGATGACGCTGGCGAAGACCGGGCGTTTAACAGAGATTGCGGCGAGCCATTGCATGGGGGGGAGGAGGTGCTAAAGTTCAAAGACTCTCTCATGCCTTCGGCTGGAAGGGCAGGCCATCGGTGGCTTCGGCTGGGGGTTTCACCAGAACGGTTTCGTCCTTCACCACGCCCTTGCGGATCTCGGTGAAACCTTCGCGAGTATCACCCACTTCCACCAGCCGCTCAGACAGCGTGTTGGCTTCCGGCGTCACGACAAAAACCTTCCGGCGTGAGCCCTCGATGCGTAGCGCATCTTCGGGCACAGCCACGGCTTTTTCCTCACGCATCTGGATGCGGGCATCGCAGAAGAAACCCGCGCGCAGCTTGCCATCCGCATTGTCTACAGTCGCCTCAATGACGAGATCACGCGAAGCCTCGCGCATGGCTGCTCCGAGGAACTTGAGTTGACCTTTAAAAGTCTGACCGGCAAAGGCAGCCGTGGTGAACTCCACCGTTTGACCAATCTCCAGCCCGCCTACCTCCGTTTCAGGCACATTCAAAACCAGACGCATCGTGGATTGATCCACCACACGCGCCACCGCGGAATCCATGCGCACGTATTCGCCTGGGTCCACCATGCGCTCGGCCACCACACCGCCAGCCACGGCACGGATCACGCAGTCATCCAGGGTCTTTTGCGCTTGCTCCTGGCGGGAGATGGCAGCCGCGAGTTCAGCCTCGCGGGCGGAGACTTCGGTCAGCAGTTTTTGGTAATCGGCATCGGCCACGGCTTTTTTCTCCGCCAGAGGTTTGTTGCGTTCCTGCTCGTTTTTAGCCAGAGCTAGGCGGGACTTGGCCAGCTCGGCGGAGGCATGGGCTTCCGCCAGCGTCAGTTTGGCTTGGCGATCATCCAGGGTGGCCAAGACATCGCCAGGTTTCACGATGGACCCACGCTCGACAGGGGCTGTCATCACGCGCCCGGTGGAGTCGGCTGCCACCACGGCATCATGCTGCCCAGCCAACTGGCCCGTCACTCGCAAAAAGCGCGGGAAACTGCGCTCGGTAGCCTTGACCGTGCTGCCTTGGATCGGCGGAGGCACGGCTTCAGGCGCAGGAGACGCCGCAGGATCTGGAGCGGCCTTTTGGCAGGCCACCACGCAATAAGCGGCGGCCATCAGGAGGATGAGGGAGGTCCTTTTCATGCAGTGGGGGGAGTCTTTTTGGAAAGGGGGGTGCGTGTCTTCAGCGAGGCAGATTTGCCGGAGGCTGGGTTGGCTGTGGCAAGCGTTTTGGACTTGCTTCCCGTTAGGCCGTACAGGGCCATGTCGGCGATGCTATCGGCCAGGCGGGCAAAGTCAGCCTCCGTCTCGGGCGCGGGAAATCCCAGTAGCCCCACCACTTCCCGGCTGTGGTCGAAGTGCACGCACATGGCGATGATCTGATGCGCTGCCATTTCGCAATCGCTTTGAGTGCGTGAGGGATCAGCAACGGCCGTGACAAGGCCGATGAGGTCGGCGAATCGGGGTTTGATGACCAGTCTCACCAGCTCGCCCAGCGCTGCTGTGGGTTGATGCATTTCATGGGCCATCAGGCGGCCCAGCACAGGGTGAGCCTTGCGTTTCATCAGCACAAAGCGCAGGCAAAAATGGATCCACTCGCGCAGGGCCAGTTCAGGATTTTTGGAAAGTTCCGGCAGCACTTGCTGCTCCAGCGCGTGAGCATGAGCAGCGAGCAGTACTTCCCGATACAGGCCCTCTTTGCTGCCAAAGTAGTAATTGATGGAGGCCACATTCACCTGAGCGATCTGGCTTATTTCACGCACGCTGCCATCGGCAAATCCCGTGCGGGCAAAGACTTCGCCCGCCGCCGCCATGATGCGCTCTTTCCGTGCGTCAGGATCACGCTCGCGGGCAGCAGCAGAAGGCGGGGGAGTCTGGCGAGACTTAGGCATCGGAAGTTAAACGGCTGTTTAAAACAGGCGTTTAATAAGAGGCAAATCCAGAGACGTCAATCGCGATCTCTAACATTTCGTGTCCTGAGCAAAGTCTGACCGTGTCTCATGGCACGGGACATTTTCACACCCGCACACTCATGAGTCCGCACTTTTGGGTCGCTAGGAAACAGGCGGCCTGGCTGGACTGGTTACAGCCCTAATGTACACCTCAAAAAAATTTTCCGGTTCTGCTTCTGCACCTCCGCTTGTAAAATCGACCAAGACCAAGCGGGGGTGCAGTGCAGTAACTAGGAAAGTTGGCCTTCAATCAGATCACACACGTGAAGAGCTGAGAGTCAGCAGACCGTATGTTGAATTTGATTCCTGCCTATTGTGATGCGTTCAAAAGATTTTCAGAGAAAGAATCTTTTTTTCAGGCCCTCGGATGAAATTGCCGATGCACCTGCTTCAGCCGCTTTTGATCCACGTGGGTATAAATTTGGGTGGTGGCGATGTCGGCATGGCCCAGCATCTCCTGGATTACCCGTAAATCGGCCCCGTTGTTGAGCAGATGGGTGGCAAAGGAGTGGCGCAGCAGATGGGGGTGAATGTGAGTGCCTAGGCCAGCTTGCTCAGCCCGTTTTTTGACGATCTGCCACACCCGCTCCCGGGTCAGGGGGCCGCCGAGTTGGGAGAGGAAAATGTGGCTCTGGGTCTTTTTGGTTTTCACCAAAAGAGGGCGTGAGTGGGTGAGGTAGGCTTCCAGGGCCTCCCGCGCGGCTCCTCCCACTGGAGAAAGGCGAGTTTTTGCCCCTTTGCCGGTCACGCGGATCCAGCCCTCCTCCAGGCTCAGGTTTTCCAACCGAGCGGTGATGAGCTCGGAAAGCCTCAGACCGCTGGCATAAAAAAGTTCCAAAATGGCGCGATCTCGGCGGTCTAGGGGATCGTTGCCTGTGATGGATTCCACCAGTGTCCTCGCATCCTGCTCATTCATCGTCCCTGGCAGGTGCTTTTCCATGCGTGGAGGTAGGATGGGTTCCGCAGGGTCACCCGCCCGTTTGCCCCGAGCCGCCAGCCAGCGAAAGAAAATTTTCACGGCCACCAGTTCCACCCGCGCGCTGGAGGCCGCCAGCCCATCCTTTTTTCGCCGGGCGAGGTAGTCTGTCAGGTGCGGCGTGGTCACAGCGGCTGCGTCTTCGATCTGCCGTTCCTGCTTCAGCCAGGAAGCCAGGGCCTCCAGCACCCGTCGCACCAGCAGTTGATAGTTCGTGGACAGCCCGCGTTCGGTGGCCAGATGGAGAATAAAACTGTCAATGGCATCGAGCATGGGTGGGCCAAGTCTCACGCAAAGCTAAGGACCTGTCATCTCCTGCGTTTGATTGCATGACCCCCTGCATGAAATTTCTGCCTGCTTTCCTTCTCACCGCCTCCGCAGCGGCCGCTGCCGACTTCAAAAAAGACATCGCCCCCATTTTTGAAAAGCACTGCTACGAGTGCCACAGTGACAAAACTGGGAAGAAAAAGGCCGGTTACGTCTTCGATGACCTCGCCACCCTGAAGCTGGATATCAATCCCAAAGGGGGCATCGTCCCAGGTAACCCGGCAGAGAGCCACATCTTCAAAGTCGTGGCCGATCCCGAGCATGAAGCCCACATGCCCCCGAAGGACAATCTTTCGAGCAAAGAGATCGAGACTCTGCGAGAATGGATCACGGAAGGTGCCCTGCTGGACAAAGATGCGCCCAAGCCGACGATGGCCCCTGTCCAGAAAAAGCTGCCGCCCATCCTCACCTGGACCAACTTTGAAGGCAAAAAGATCAAAGCAGGCTTCGTGAAACTGGAAGGCGACACCGTGTATCTGCGCATGCCCATCAATGCCCAAGAAGTGCCCTACCCCATGAGCAAACTCGATGCCGCCAGCCAGCAACTGGCCAAAGAATGCGCGGCTCCGTGAGGGGGATAGAGCCTCACTTGGTTGAGGCAAAATTTACGGTATGTTAAGGCTAGATGTTTTTTGTTCTAGCACGCATGGCCAGCCTGATGCTGGCGCTCCTCGTCACGCCTTTGTCGTTGCTGCTGCTCTTCGTTGGGCAGTCGTTTGAAAGCGTGCTTTTTGGGATTGCGGGGGTGATGATTGGATTGTCACCGCTGCTAGTGTTCATCGGTATAGAGATTGATCGGCTTTGGCCACAGTGGGCGGGTGGGCTGGGCTGTCTGTGCTGGGCAGGGCTGACGGTCTGGCTGGTCATGCTCGCTCCAGATGGCCATTTGCCGGAAGGCGCGCGTATTCAGCATCGCTATACAAAAGAGAAGTGGGGGTTTCAGCGGCAGGCATTGGGTAACTTGTTGCCTGAGTTGGATCAATTTTTGTTAGGCTTCAAAGTGGTGCCTTTGATTGATCATTATTTCACTTTTCAGCAATCGCGGAAGATCTCTGGCTGGACGTCACAAATCTATCGAGAACTCGAAGCCGATGCGGATTTTCATGCGCTGGGTTCGGTCATGCCACATGCCTATTCAGATATTTGGTTCAGTCAGTCCGGCCAGGGGCATTCCTTTCTGTATGTGCCGCCTGATCTCAAGCGAGATGTGCCAGCACCCGTATTGGTTTTTCTGCATGGGAGCGGGGGCAATTTTAAAGCTTATCCTTGGTTACTCTCACAAATAGCGGATGAACTCGGGTTCGTCCTGATCTGCCCCAGTTACGGGATGGGAGACTGGACTGCAGCAGATTCCTCTAATGTGGTGGATGCGGCTCTGGCCGACGCCGAAAAAGTTGTGAGGCTTGATGTTCGGAAGATGCATCTCATGGGCCTCTCCAATGGAGGTAAGGGACTGGGGCATGTAGGGCGTGACATGGGCGAAAAATTTGTCTCCCTCACTTTCATTTCGCCCGTGTTTGAAGTGCGTTCCCTCATCAATCCGCTCTTCATCAAGAACTGGCAGGACAAGTCTATCCATATCATCACGGGAGCTGAAGATGACCGCGTGCCTGTGCAGTCTGTGAGAGATGGAGCTACTTTGATGAAAGCAAACCGCGGGCAAGTGACATTAAATATTGTCCCTAAGGCCGATCACTTCCTTTTGTTCAGCCATCGGCAGGCGGTTATCGCACAATTAAAAGAGTGGTTAGAGGTTTCAGGCCTCAAGGTCCGAGAGAATTGAAGCCTTAAACCCTGGGCTCACGGAACCCAGGGTTTAAGAAGATTGGCACTTTTGGACTCCGTCCTACTCCACCGTGATCGTGTGCATCACGGCTTTCAGGCGCTTGCGGACGTTGGCGTCGTACTGCTGCTGTTTGGCCATGCTTTTCTTTTTCAGCACGTTGAGGGCGGCGGAGAATTCGGGGTCGCCTTCGGCTTCTTTGCCCAGGCTGCGGAAGTGGGTGATGAGGTTTTTGATCATCGTGGTTTCAAAGGATTGTTTGCTGCCGATGGCTCCCAGGAGATCGGCAAAAGCGGCGTCGAAGGGGGTGGTGGGGAACTCGGCGGCGAGGTTGATGCCGGTTTCCAGTTGGGCTTTGGTGAACTCTTGGCTCGCTGCGCCCCAGGTGACTTTGGCCTTGTCTTTGGTGAGGCCTTTGACCACCAGCGTGTAGCGGTTGAGATCCTGATTGAAAGTGGTGAAAGGCAGGATGCTGCGGGTGCTCCAGGAGGCCTTGGGATCGGCGTCAAAGCAGAAGGGCCAGGTGGTGCTTTCCAGCGTCACGCTGCCGGCCTGGCTAGAGGTGATTTTGTGGCCGGTGCTGGCGGTGGATTCGCCGCTAAGATTCAGGGTGATGGTGCCGATGTTGCCCTCCATCTTCAGGCCTTTGAGAAAGGCTTCCGCCATGAGCAGGTGGCCGTTGGGGCCGGGATGAAATCCATCCGCTCCGCAGACATCGTAGTTTTCTCCCAGCGCCGGTTTGGCCTTGGCCATGGCGGCGATCATGGTGTCGTGGACGTTGGCAAAGCTCTGGCCGTATTCCCCCGCCAGCTTTTTGGCGATGTCGCGCAGGTGGGCGAGGTTGTCATTGTAGATGGCAGGCTCAAAGCGGGTGAAAAACTTGGTATCCACCGCGCCTGGGGAACCGACGGCGATGTTCTTCACGCCCATTTCCTTGAGACCATCCAGCACCAGGCGCATGTTCTTTTCATACTCGGCACCGATGGCGTCGGTGTAGGCCACGTAGCTGCCGTCATTCATGCCATAGCAGGTGGTGGCCACGGTGGGGTTGAAGACGCTGAGGTCGTTTTTCAAACGAGCGGCAAAACCGCCAGCCCGCTCACCACTCCAGCCAAACTGAAATACGGTGATATCCTGGCGGCCCGTGCAGGCGAGGAGGTAGGCCTCGATGTACTTGGAGTAGAGTTTCTGCTCCGTGATGCTATCGCCAATCACAGCCACGCGGGCATTGGCAGGGAGGAGATTTTCAGCGCGGACCAGGGAGGCGGCGAGGGCGAGGGATACAAAGAGGCTGCGAAGGATCATGGGATGGAGAAAGGGAAATAGCATCACAAATGCGTGGATGGGTCAACTTCCCTCAGATCTCAGACGATTTTAGTGCGCTGATGAGGGCCTTGGGCAGGTCGAGCACTCGCCTCCACTCATCCCCGGATCAGCCACACCGCCGCCACGAGCGTGAGGACAAAGAGGGTCCACTCGAACGGCTTTTGCGGGATGCGTTTGAGGATTTGCCAGCCGAGCAAGATGCCCAGCACCACGCCTGGCAGCAGCACGAGATTGGTCATGAGCGAGCGCGGATTGATGATGCCCAGATCGGCAGAGAAGGGGACTTTGAAGAGATTGATGAAGAGGAAAAAGCGGCTGAAGACCCCCAGGTGCTCCTTTTTCTCCAGCTTTTGGGAGAGGAGGTAAACGGTCATCACGGGCCCTGCGGCATTCGCCAGCATGGTGGTGATGCCTGCGCATAGGCCCATGGCCCAGGAAAAAATAGGGTGACCGGTGAGGATCTCAAGAGCGCCTTTGCTGGCATCCAGCAGCAGCTTGAATCCCAGCAGGCCGATGATGAGCCAGCCGATGACGGTGCGGGCGGAGACGTTATCAATTTCCCCAAGGAGGAAGTACCCGGCGATGACACCCGCAATGGCCGGTGGGGCCATGGGCAGAACCCGCCGCCAGCTACCACCGTGACGGTTCAGGTAAAAGCCCATGAAATCTGCCACGATGAGCAGGGGCAGCACCAGCCCCACGGAGGCTTTGGCCCCGAAGGCCTGCGCCATCAGCACCACATTCAGGGTGGCCGTGCCTGAAAGCCCACTTTTGGATAAGCCGATGCACAAGGCCGCCACGGCAGCCATGAGGAAGATCTGCGGATCTGCCGTGAAAAGCGTGTTCTGCTGCAGCCAGTCGGGAATGCTCAAGCGTGAAGCAGACTAGGGGACGATGGTCACACGAGTGCCACTGGGGGCAACCTCGTAAAGCTGCTGGGCCATGGTGTAGGGCAGGCGAATACAGCCGTGAGATGCAGGTGAGCCGGGATTTGGGATAGCCCCTGCATGCATGCCCACACCGTTGTTAGTCAGGCGCATCCAGTAGGGCATTTTAGCACCCTGGAATCGGCCACCCGCAGCGCTATGCACGCCGGCGGTGGCATTGCCACGGATCACGTTGCCGTTCGCATCCACGATGCTGCCGTATTTGTTGGAGCGTTTGTTCACCACCTTCTCAGAGATGACAAAGGTGCCGGTCGGAGTGCGGTAACCACTGCGACCCGTGGCCACATAGCTCCAGCCTACATTTTCACTGTTGCGGAAGATGTAGGCTTTCTGCTCGCTGAGGTCGATCGTCACTCTCACTGGTCCCGGCTGGCCGCTGCCATGCCAAACATAAAGCGGGCTGCTGGAGGAATTGACTGGCTGGACCAGGATCGGTTTGCGAATGACTTCCTGCCTGACAAAGGAGACAGGTACTTGGCAGGCAGTGAGAACACTGCCCAGAATGAGCCCAAGGGTGAGTCGTGCAATATTCATAGCGGAGTTCACCTTAGCGAAAAAGGTCCTTTTGCAACGGCCCTTCCCAGGTGGATGCAGATCTTTTTCTGCTGATTATTGCCGTAAATTCCAGTAAATCTTGAGATTCTTGGTTCCTCGACCTGCCGCGATGAGGTCTGTGTCCCGGTCTCCATCCAAATCGGCTCCCATGAGGTCTTCGCAGGCCATGGTGTTGTCATCCACCAACTGCTGCTGCCAGCCGCTGCCATCTTCCTTGGTCGTGTAGAAAAGTTTCACGCCTACCCGAGTGCCAATCTTGTGGTGAGCACGCCAGCCCACAGCGATTTGGCGATTGTTCAGACCTAAATAATCATAGCAGGCTAGGGCATGACCATCCACCAGGGTGTCATCCAGCACTTGGCGCTGCCACAGGCCATCTTTCGGGCCCTCGGGCGGTGGGGTGTAGATCACGACTTGGTTGCCATGCATGGGCTCGATCGCCGCCACGTAAGGTTGCCCACCGGCAAAGGCACCCCAGCGCACCTCTCCCACGCCGAGAAGTTCCGGCGTGTCATGCTTGGTCACCCACTGGGCTTTCCAGCCTGCATCTCCTGGAGTCAGGCGCACGATGCCTTCGCGGCCTCCCAGCAGCAGAGGTTCCGCCTCATTGGCAGGGCTGGGCACCACCTCAAAGTTGTGCGTCATGTGCATGCTGTCATGCACCAGCGTCGTGTTCCACGGCTGGGTCACATCCTCCGGTTTATGGTAAGCCAGGATGTGGACTCCCACGCCTGCACCATTCTTATTCCCGCGGCCGTGCAGCGGGGCCACGATGAGGTCATAGCGGCCTGCGCGGTTTCTCACCCAGCGCATTCGGTGGGTGGTGGGCTCATGACTGAGCTGGATGGGTTTCCACCGTTGGGTGCGGTCCGCAGGCGGTTGCAGGTAAAAAACGGCCCCGCTGGTTTCCGTATCGCCAGGGTTCCACTGGGCTCCCACGGCGATTTCGGCTTTGCCATCGCCATCCGTATCTCGTGCGGCGATGCAGACATGGTCCTTTTCCGTCAGTTTTTCCGCGATGACATGCTTCGTCCAGGTGGGGTTTTGGTACCAGGCGATGATGTCTTTATCTGCCAAAAGGATGTCCGTTTTACCATCGCCATCCACATCTGCCAGCGCCAGACCGTAGCCGATGCCCACTTTGTCGTCGATTTCTTGTTCGCGGAACTGGGGAGTCACTTGCGCCTGGAGAGTGGCACTCAGACTCAGGGATAAAAAGAAAACCTGGAATCGCATCATGGGTCGGATTTTGAAACTTGAGGGGAGTCAGGGCGAGCAAAAGCTGACACTGAATCGCAAAAAGATTGACGATGTAATGACAAAAAGGGTATTTTACTCGAACAAACGTTACGATTTCGGGGTCTCAAACATAGACCTTTCAGGTTTCCCCCAACCGCGCCTTTCTTTTTATGTCTTTTTCATTCTCATCCTACGTCTCTCGTGCGCGTGCTTGGGTTTTGCCTCTGTGCGCCTTAGCGGCCAGCGTGGCCCTGCCCGCTGGGGCTGTAGCACCGAAGGCCCCTTCAAATGTCCGGATCAAGACGACGCTGCTGATCAATCAACAAACGCCGAGTGTGTTGGATGTCACCGCTCGCGAATACATGATCCTTTGGGATGACAATTCTCTGGATGAGACAGGCTTCCGCATCGAAGCCCGTGCTGGGAACACAGGGCCCTTCAGTACTCTCACATTCGTCCAAGCCAACCAAACGGGCGAAGTGGTAGCCTTGGATGTGGGGGAGAATTTCCTCCTGCAGTTTCGTGTCGTCGCCTACAAATACAACGGGGCTGCTGTGGAGGGCAGTGTCAGTCCGCAGGTGGAATACCTGAGCCAAAAAAAAACTGCCACTCTCGTTGCTCCCGAAAATTTTCGGGTGACTCAAGAGTCCGATGGCGTTTTGAAATTTAGCTGGAAGGACAAGAGCACCGGCGAGCGTCGCCACCAGATTTATTACAAGAAAGCCAGCGAGGCTGATACGGCTTATGCCACCCTCGGTTCCTTACATTTGTTTGATAACCGTGAGGGCACAGCAGATACGGATCTTACTGAGGTTAGGGTTCAGCATGCACTTGTGCCCGGTATCGCCTACCACTTTAGATTGCGTGCATCACGCTTGGACACCGAGAGTACGGCAGCGACAACCAGTCAGCTCAATCTCACCAATTTAGTCGCTCCCACCGCCTATCCTCCCCCGGTCATTTCGGGTGGCCCGACCAATCAATACATCGTGCCACGTGTGACCACGCCCACCGAGTTGACGGGAACTCAGCTTGATAGCCAGACGATTCTCCTTCAATGGAAAGATAACTCGACCAATGAAGACTACTATGAGCTTCAGTTTCGTCCCGTGGGCTCCACGACTTGGTACAGTCGATCTCTTTCCAAAAACAGCAGTTCAATCTCCGTCCCGGTAGTGCCCGGCGGCTACATGGAGTGGCGGGTGCGGGCGGTGCCAGTCGCTGCCTCCACCGTCCCATTCGATCCCGCAGACCTATCGAATTACAGCAACGTTTATACCAATCTCACGGGCACCCTCCTGGCTCCACAGGGACTGACAGCCACGACATCCGGCGTCTCGGAAGCGGTGGACCTCGTCTGGCAGGACAGCTCCGTGTCGGAGAGTTATTACCAGATTAAAGTGCGCCCCTCCGGTGGTGCCGATAGCGCCCCATGGTTCGATGCCCAAGACATGCTGGCCAACTCCACCCGTGCTACTGTGACGGCTTATTTCAATGGCACCCAAACGGTCAATCTCACTCGGGATACGGAGTACGACTTTAAGGTACAAGCCATCGCCATCAATCCTCTCGAGCCGTCCAATATTGCCGGCGTCATTTCGGACAGCAACGTGGCCAAAGCCTTTGCTCGCCGTGGGTTCACCAGTCGCACTTATCATCCCGCCAAAATCGGCCAACCCTTCAATTATGAAATGAAGGTCTCAGCTCCCCTGGAGCGGGTGTCTTGGACGGTCACCAACCTGCCGGATGGACTGACCTTTAACGATCAATCGGGCATCATCAGTGGCAGCCCGACGGAGCACGGCGTCTTCGCCTGCCCCATGACGGTAACGTACATCACAGGCTCGGCCACGGTGCCGCTCATGCTGCGGATCCCACGCCCCGATGCCAACCCGACGGTGGCCAAAGACATTCCCGATATCACTGTGGGACAGGGCGCGCAGTTCTCAGTCAATTTGGCTGATAAGTTTGCCGATGCAGATACTGAACTTGCCGTTAGGCTGCGGACTAATCGTGGCGATGTGGACTTGATGCTCTACCCCAGCCTGACGCCTGAGGCCGTCGAAAACTTCATGGGTTATGTGGAAACAGGGGCCTATAACGGCGTCATCGTTCATCGTTCCGTGCCTAACTTCATCGTGCAGACAGGCGCTTATGTCCCGATCCAGTCACCGAATGTGTTTTCATCCTTATTGAAAAGGCCACCTTCCTTCAATGAACCGGGTATTTCTAACCTTCGCGGAACCATTGCCCATGCCAAGGTGGGGGGGAATCCTGACAGCGCCACGCATGACTTCTTCTTCAACTTGAAGGATAACAGCACCACGACGCCGGGAGAGCTGGACAATCAAAACTCTGGCTTCACGGTCTTCGCCCGTGTGGCGGGAGATGGGATGAACGTGGTAGATGGCATCGCCGCTTTGCCCATCGGCGTTTACAAGGACTACAACACGAATGGCGGGACGGCGGCTAGCCTGGATCGTCGCGTGATTTTGGATGGCAGTAAAGTGCCCTTCGAAGAAGTGCCCATGAATGTCACAGGCACCACAGCGCCCACTGAAATGGATGAAAGCCAGACGGTGAAGATCCTCTCCGCACGTCAAGTTATCCCCTTTAAGTTTGAGGTGATTGACACCCCCGAAAGCAACGAAGGTGTGGTCCGCGCTACCGTGCAGAGTGACGGTACTTTGCGTCTGGAAGGTTTAGCCGTGGGTAGCAGCGAAGTGACCCTCCGCGCTCGCGACCTGGATAACCATCCGGTGGATCAAAAATTCAATGTCAATGTGGTCCGTGGTCACAAGTCCCCGGTCATCACCCGCCAGCCAGTTTCACTGGCCGTGCTGCCTGGGGCTAAGGCCAGCTTCACCGTCACTGCCACAGGCACGGCTTTGGAGTATCAATGGCAGAAAAAAGACGGCGAGGTTTGGGGGCCCGTTCCTGGTGCCAGCACCAAGACCCTCAGTTTCACCGGTGTGCAGACAGAGCAAACAGGGCTCTACCGCGTGTTGGTGGGAAATAGCACCACCACTCTGACCAGTGCCGAGGTGAGGCTGGACTTGCGCGCTCTCCCTGCCATCACCACACATCCCGTGGCAAAGGTCCTTGAGGTCGGTCAACCTCTGGTGCTGGAAACGGCTGCCACAGGAGCACCGCCCCCCACTTTTACTTGGCTGCAATCGGGCAAGACAGTGGCAAACCAAAAGCTGGCTAAACTCAATAATCCTGCGGTCAAAATCACGGATGGGGGCAGCTACGTTTTACGGGCGACCAACGTCGCAGGCAAGGTGGACTCAAACCCTGCCAGCGTCATCGTGGTGGACAAGACCGCACGCCTGATGATCTCCCTCCCCGCCAAGACGGTGGCGCTGAAGGCTCAAGTTTCAGGCCCGACCATGAAGTACCGCTGGCGCATGCAGAAGGTTGGGCAGGCACAGCCAGTTGATGTCCCAGAAGAGCTCGGCCATTTCACGGGCACCACCACAGCCACGCTGACGATTCGTAATATCACCTTAAACGATGCCGCCGACTATTTCTGTTATGTGGAGGATGATCTCAACCCTGCGCTGAATGCCACCACGGGCCTTTGGAAAGTGGGCATCACTGGCGCGGTGCCCACTCTGCCCGCCACCATCACCCCCACTGCCGCTTATGTGGGCATTGAGTACGACTACACCCTCCCTGGTGGTGGCCCTTCGAATACCACCATCTCCTCCTTTGCCGTAGCGGGGCTGCCTACGGGCCTGAAGCTGGATGCTGGCACCGGGCGCATCACTGGGAAACCCACACGCTCCGGTGAATTTAAGCTGACGATCACGGTCAAAAATCCAAAGGGCAGCCTCACCCGCAGCAATGTGGAATTCTTTGTCTTCCCGCTCCCAGAATCGGTGGTGGGCACGTTTGTGGGGCAGATCGGGAACTCTCCCGCTTTGAATAGCAATCAGGGAGGCCGTATTGACATGACCGTGACGGATGGCGGCCTCATCTCGGGTAAGTTGAGCATGGGGAAGGACATCCTCAGCTTCACAGGCAAGATGGACCAGAATCCAGGCAGTATACGCACCTCCGGTCAAGCCACGGCGGTGCGTAAGGGCAATACCCCTCTTCAGATCAATCTCAGTGCCATCGGCATTGGCGGTTATACCGACAGTGGAGATGTTTCAGGGACGATTTCAGACGGGGAAAATTTGGTCTTCTTTGCCGCTTATCGGAACATCTACAACTTTAGCAAAGGCGGTCGTCCTTCTCCCTACGTGGGGCGGCATCACATCGCGTTTCACCTTCCCAGCAATCTGGAAAATGATGTGTCTGTGCCTCAGGGCACCGGCTATGCCATCGCCTTTTTTGATTCCAATGGAATTGCGAAAATCACGGGTCGTCTAGGAGATGGCACCACTCTGACCTCCAGTTCCTTTGTCGGCGGCCAGCAGCAGTTCTTGATCTACCAATCTCTCTATAAAAATACGGGAGCTTTTGTGGGTCGGGCCTTTTTACAGTACATTCCTCCTCTGACTCAGGCGGATATCAATCTGGGGAATCGCTTCCGAGTGGAGGGTGAGATGCTTTGGACTCGCTTGCCTCAAACGCTGGCTACGGAGCGAAGCTACAAAGCGGGTTTCGGTCCTGTCTCACTTTACGCGCTGGGCAGGACCTACATCCCTCAGGACTACTCGCCCCAACTCTTGGGGGTGCCTGTGATGGACCGAAATGCCGGCCTGCTCTTTGCCAAAGGTGGCGTGGAGGCCTCTGCCACGAATCCTGATGTCGTAGCGATTTCTCTGGGTAAGATTCCGCTCATTCCTGCAGGCATCACAAATGCCGGCGGCATTTCATTCACCGGAGACCGTGCAACTGGCCTCTTTAAAGGTTCCTTTAAGTTGTATGATCCGCCTGCGACGGCGCCTCGCGTGGCCAGTTATTATGGTCTTGTCGTGCCCGCCATCCCTGCTCGCACGTTCAGTGACGGCAGCTTCTTTACCCAGACGGATTCTGGAGGGTTTGGCCACTTTACCCTGGCTCAACTTCCCTCCACTGAAGCACCGGTCACAACGCTTAAAACTTCGCCGATTTTGTCAGGTCGGGTGAATCTCAACCCCGTTCCTGTTCTCATCTCTCAGCAGCCGCAATCGCAGACGGTGAATCCAGGAGCTTCCGTCACTTTCAGCGTCGTCGCAGCGGCCCCAGCTTCCACCCCCTTCACTTATCAGTGGCGGAAAAATGGGGCCAATATCAGCGGGGCCACAAGCGCCAGTTACACCATCAACCCCGTCACCGAGGCTGCCCAAGCCAAGTATGACGTGATGCTTAAAACGGTCTATTCGACTGTCTATAGTGACCAGGCTAACCTGCTGGTGAATGACGCCGTCAACACCGTCACCATTACCCGTGCTCCAGCGGCAAATCCGGTGGCCAATGGCAGTTCAGTCACCTTCACGGCTGCCGCCAAAGGCGAGGGCCCCTTCAATTACAAATGGTATAAAAATGACGTGGAAATCGAGGCGGCCGCAGGCACAACTCCTACCTTTACGATCAACCCCGTCTCGACTGGAGATGTGGGTACCTATAAGGTGCGCGTCTTCAGTGCCATCAGCACTACTGGTGAACTCAGCGAGGCAGGCAATGAAATGACCGTCTCCAACCCGATCACCCAAGTGACCGCTGTGCGTTCGCCGAACAATGAGTCTATCAACATCGGTGGCAATGTGATCTTCACCATCTCCAGCATCGGTGGGCTAGGACCTTACACCTATCAATGGCGCAAAGATGGCGAGGATATTTTGGAAGGCGGCACCTCGGCCTCTTACAGCATTGATTTCGTCAACGCGGAAGACATTGGCACTTACACCGTGCTGGTGAAAAACGTGCTCACGCCCGCTGGTGTGGAGAGTAATGGTGTGCCTTTGAGTGTGGATACCGCCGTGGCGAATGTGAACGCCTCACGCACGCCCGCTACGGAATCGGTAGCCCTGGACACACCTGTGACTTTCTTTGTCAGTGCCCAGGGTGCGGGACCGTTCTCCTTCCAATGGAAGAAAAATGGCGAGAATATTCCAGGAGCAAACTTGGCCAGCTATGCCATCAGCAAGGCATCCGCCGCTGATAACGCGAGCTACACAGTCTTGGTGTCTAACCCCACCACGCCAGCAGGAGTTTTGAGTAACATCGTACTGCTTTCAGTGATCTCACCCGTCACCTCCGTCGCCATTGGCCTCAGTGGCAATACGAATGTTTTTGTGGTGGGAGATTCTGTTGAATTCAGCGCTCAACCGAATGCCCCTGGTCCCTATGAGTATCAATGGTTCAAGGGGAACGAAGCGATCACTTCGGCGACAGATAGCACCCTGGTGATCAATGGAGTGGGTGAGTCGGACAGCGGCAGTTATCGTGTCGAAGCCAAGAACTCCGTCACCCCTACGTGGATCTCGAGTCAGACCATCACCATCACGGTGGTTCCCCCTGGCCAGCCGTAAAAGGCGGGATTGGGTAGCGTTTTGCGGAGTCGGTGGGGCGAGCTAAATCTCGCCTCTCCGACGTCGCTTTATCAAAGAATTCAGGATTTCTTCTCGTTCACCTTCGCCCATTCTTCCTTCAACACGGGAGTGAGGAGTTTTGTCCACATGGCATAGCCTTCAGGGCTAAGATGCAGCAGATCCTTCACATAGTATTTGCGAATGGGGTGGCCTTTTTCATCGGCTAGGTAGCTGGTGGTGTCCACATACCGCACCCAGTCTTTGCCCTGGATCCAGGCTTGCAACAGGCGGTTGAGCTCATGCACTTGGGGCATCTGAGCGAGGCGTTTTTCTCCAATTTTGACCGAGGTCACGATCACGCGGGTCTGGGGTAACCGTGTGTGCACAAGGTCAAGAAAACGTGTGTAGTCAGCTAGGGCCTCCTGCGGGGTCAGTTTCGCATTGATGTCATTGCTGCCCGTATAGGTGACCACCAGCTTTGGCTCATGCCGTGCGACGACGGTATCGAAGTGGACGATGAGATCATTGGCCACACTGCCACCAAAACCACGATTCAGGACCGGCAGGCCTGGGAAGTCCTTTTGGAGAGTTTTCCACAAACGAATGCTGGAACTGCCCGTGAAGACGATGCCGCCCTTGTCAGCAGGTTTCTCGGCAAAAGCAGTGATTTCTTTGGCGAAACGTTGAGGGTCTGGGCGCGGTGTGGATTCCTGCGCAAGTAGGCAGGACGTGGCCAGGAGCAGGCTGAGGAGGAGGGCGGGCTTCATGAGGTGGCTGAAAGGTGCGAGGGAGAAATCAATTTTTGGGGAAGGGGATGAGGCCGTCATTGGCCTCGGTCAAAGGCTGCGGTGTGCCGCCGCCGGGTTGGACAAAAAGGAACGAGTTGGAAAAACCATTGTTGCGGAGGATGTGGCGTTCTTTGTCGCTGGCCGGGTGCTCGTTTAAGATGCTCACACCGATCTCGCATTCGCCCACTTCGTTGCCTTCGATCAGGCAGGTACTGGAGTTGAGGAGATCAAACGCTTTGCTGACCCGGGTGATGCGATTGCCACGGGCGATGCAGCCCTTGGAGAAGTTCCAGAAACCGATCGCCTGCGTGCCGCCATCTCGAAAGCTGCAGCGTTCGATGACTCCCCCTTCCGTCCGGTGGAAGAGAACGCCACTTCCTGAAAAGTTTTGCAGCAGGCAGTCGCGGAGAGTGATGTCCTTGAAGGGTGCGTCTGACGGTGCCGCCATGCCATCCACCAGGATCAGTTCGGCCACTTGGCTTTTGTTTTCCAAGGCTCCATCCAGGGTGAGATTGGCGATTTCCAGGGTTTCACAACCCCCTGTGAGGGTAATCAGGTGCGTGGGCTGGGAGGGTGCTGGCTGGGGCCGCAGCTTCAGGATGCAGCGCTCCTTGTTCACTCCACGGAGGGCCAGTTTTTTGGCCTTGTTGAGGATGAGCCCCTGGTCCAGGACATGCGTCCCTTCCGGCACGGTGACGATGCCTCCACCTGCCTGGATGGCTTCGTCAATCCATTGCTGGAGCGGCGGTGCCTCCCCGTGTATGAGGGGGCAGAAGGCGAGTGCCAGCAGGGCGAAAAAAGGGCGCATCCATACCTGTCGCACTCGGAAGGGCACTTCTTGCGTGCGGGGAGACTACTTCTTGATCTCGATGAACTTGCCAGCCACGCCCCAAGCGATGTCTTCACGCGGAAGGATGCCATCTCCACCGATGTAGAACTTGCTGGCCACGAGGTAATTATCCCGCTGAACGCCGCCCTTTTTGGTGCCTGAAACGAGATCTGCCACGGCAAGACCCACGGTGCCTGGGAGGCCTTCTTTTTGGCGGATGTATTCGCGGTAAGAAGCTTCGTTGGGATTGGTGACTGCCAAGCCAATGGCGACGATGGTGGGGAGGAGCAAGGGGAGCTTCATGTCCGTATCATGCACAAGGCTGGGCTGAAGACCAAGCTCTAAATCGTCACGAATCCGCTGGAGTCATGGGCGGGTCATTTTGCGCTTCAGCTTCTTCAGCAGCTCTGGATTCCCCTCCAACTCTTCCATGAGCAAAGTCAGCACATCAAGGGTCTGGCGACTGATGTGATGCTCCATACCTTCCACATCGTGGTGTACGGTATCCGCATCCAGACCGAAGGTGGAGAGAAGACGGGTGAGCACCTCATGACGACGGGCGATTTCCTGGCCTATTTTGCGTCCTTCTTCTGTCAATATGACCCCGCGATAGCGTTCATAAACCAAGTAACCTTCCGCATCCAGTTTCTGGATCATGTTGGTCACGCTGGCTTGAGAGATGCTGAGATTTTGGGCAATGTCCACCACCCGCGCGTAGCCCTTTCCTTCGATCAGATTGTGAATCTGCTCCAGGTAATCCTCAATGGCCGGGGAATGGACATGGGCGGTGGGTTCTTTGCGCTTGGCGGGCATCGCTGCACCCATAGCAGCAGGCAGGAGGAAGGAAAAATGGATTTCCATCCCCCAAAAAACAAAAACTTAGTCCAGGCTAAGTTTTATTTGCGCTATAGGCTGAGCTGATGAATTTAGCCGAGACTAACTTTATCATGTCAGCCAATCTTCATGTTTTATCCCTCGTCTGGCTCAGCACACTCGGTGGTTTAGCAGGCACCCCAGTGGCTCTGTCCTCGGCCACGCCGGAAGTCCGCCCCATGAGCACGGATCGCCCAGATACCACGGAGTCTGCCTACACAGTGCCAGCAGGGATGTTTCAGGTGGAGATGAGTTTCTTCGATTACAGCCGAGATACCTTCGAGGGTGAGCGGGTGGAGTCCTGGGCCCTGGGGCAGATGAATGTGAAAGCAGGGCTGGCGGCGGATCTGGATCTCCAGGTGGTTTTTAACAGCTATGAAGAAGTGCGCGTGAAAGGAGCCGCAGGTGCCGATCGATTCTCTGGCTTTGGAGATGTGACGGTGCGCCTGAAAAAGAATCTCTGGGGCAATGACTCAGGGCAGACGGCCTTGGCACTGATGCCTTACGTCACCCTCCCCACAGGTGCGGAAATGAGTTCCGAACTGTGGGAGGGAGGGCTGATTGTGCCTCTCGCCATCTCTTTGACAGAGCGCCTTAGCCTGGGGCTGATGGCGCAGGTGGACATCACGCAGGACGTGGAAACAGGGGGGCAGGATCTGGAGTGGCTGCACTCCGCCACCTTGGGCATCAGCCTCACGGAAACGTTAGGCATGTATGTGGAGTTGGTCGGCATCGCTGGAGAGGATGCAGACTACATCGCGCTTTTTGATGCCGGGCTGACTCTTGCTGTGACGGATAATTGCGTCTTCGATGCCGGGGTGCGCATTGGCTTAAATCGTCCCGCTCCCGATTTTGGCGTCTTTTCGGGTGTGAGCTTTCGATTCTAATCTGATTTTATGAAACATCGCCTTGTTCTTCTCCTAACAGCCACGCTGTTGGTCTCTTGCGGTCCCTCTTCGGCCCCTTCTAACGACGGCCGTAAAAGGATCCTGACTACGTTCACCATCATCCAAGACATCGCACAAAATGTGGCTGGAGATGTGGCCATCGTTGAGTCCATCACCAAGCCGGGTGCTGAGATCCATGATTACGAACCTACACCCCTGGATCTGGTGAAGGCGCAGCGGGCAGATCTGGTGCTGTGGAATGGCATGGGCCTGGAACGGTGGTTTGAAAAATTCCTCCAGCAGGTGAAGCATGTCCCCAGTGTGGTGCTGACCCAGGGGATCGAGCCCATCGGCATCGGAGAAGGGCCCTACACTGGCAAGCCGAACCCGCATTCCTGGATGTCACCCGCCAATGCCGTGATCTATGTGGAAAACATCCGCCAGGCCCTGGTGAAAATGGACCCGGTTCATGAGGCTACCTACAATGCAAATGCCGCTGCCTATACCGAAAAACTGCGGGCCGTGGATGAACCCGTGCGGAAAGCGCTGGAAGCCATCCCTGCCGATCAACGTTGGCTCGTTAGTTGCGAAGGAGCCTTCTCTTATCTCACCCGGAACTACGGCATGAAGGAACTCTATCTCTGGCCCATCAATGCCGATGAGGAAGGCACCCCGCAGCAAGTGCAGAAGGTGGTGGATACGGTGAAGGCCCAGCGCATCCCCGTCGTTTTTTCGGAAAGCACCGTCAGTGATAAAGCCATGCGCCAAGTGGCCAAAGAAACGGGCGCGCGGTATGGTGGCGTGCTGTATGTGGATTCATTGACGGGTGACGAAGGCCCTGCGCCGACGTATCTGAAATTGCTGCAATACAATGCCGACACGATGGTGAAGGCATTTACCGCCCCTTGATCCCATGCCTCCTGCCTCCTCGCCCATCTCTGTCGAAGTTGCCGATGTGACTGTGGCGTATGCCAATGGACACATCGCGCTGAGAGATGCTTCCTTTCTCCTGAAGGCGGGGACTATCTGCGCCCTGGTGGGAGTGAACGGCAGTGGGAAGAGCACCTTGTTTAAAGCCATCATGGGTTTTTTAAAACCCGCGAAAGGGCAGGTGCGCATCGCCGGAGATACCGTGCTGGCTGCCCGCCGAAACAAACTGGTGGCCTACGTGCCACAGAGTGAAGAGGTGGACTGGAGCTTTCCCGTCAGTGTCTGGGACGTGGTGATGATGGGCCGTTATGGGCACATGAATTTCATGCGGATCCCTCGGGCGGAGGACAAACGCATCGTCCAGGATTGCCTGGAGCGCGTGGGCATGGAAGCTTTTAAAGAGCGGCAGATCGGTGAGCTTTCTGGCGGGCAAAAAAAGCGCGTCTTTCTCGCCCGCGCCTTGGCCCAAAAGGGGCGCATCATGATGCTGGACGAGCCCTTTACCGGCGTGGATGTGCAGACGGAGACGGCGATCATCGAGCTCTTGCGAGCCCTGCGGGAAGAAGGGCACATCATTTTGGTTTCCACGCATAACCTCGGCAGCGTGCCTGAGTTTTGTGACCAAGTCGTCTTGATCAATCGCACCGTATTGGCCTACGGGCCTACGGATTTGGTGTTCACCGAGCAAAATCTAACGCATGCCTTTGGTGGCGTGCTGAGGCAGTTCCACTTCGAGCAGTCCACCATCCAGGAGCACGATGGTCGCACTGTGAAACTCCTGACGGATGATGAACGTCCTCTGGTCTTCGGGAAAGATGGGCACCTGGAATACACCGACCGACAGGGCCGGGAGCACCTCGTCCGAGAACGCGCTAAGGAGGTGGGAGAATGAGCGAATGGCTCACCCCCTTTCACTATGAATACATGGTGAAGGCTATCCTCGTCAGTGGCCTCATCGGGGGTGTTTGCGCCTTTTTATCTTGCTTTGTTACCCTCAAAGGGTGGTCGCTCATGGGGGATGCTCTTTCGCATGCCGTGGTACCGGGGGTTTCGTTGGCTTGGCTGATCGGCTTGCCCTTTTCGGTCGGAGCCTTTTTTGCCGGGGTCCTAGCTGCCCTGGGCATGGGCTGGGTGAAGGCCAATTCCCGCCTGCGGGAAGATGCGGTCATTGGCGTGGTCTTCACCACTTTCTTTGCCCTGGGGCTGCTGCTGCTAACTCTTTACCCGAGCAATCTAAACCTTCGTACCATCATCTTTGGCAATATTTTGGCCATCTCAGATCCAGATATCCTTCAGGTGCTGGTGATCTCGGGTCTCTCCATTTTGGTTCTAGGGCTGAAGTGGAAAGACCTCATGCTGTACTGCTTTGATGAAACGCATGCGCGGAGCATCGGCCTGAACACTCGCTTTCTACATTTGCTGCTGCTGTCCCTGCTTTCTGCCACAGCAGTCGCGGCTTTGCAGACGGTGGGGGCCTGCCTCGTCGTGGCCATGCTGGTAACCCCCGGGGCTACCGCTTATCTGCTCACAGATCGCTTCGGTCGCATGCTCTGGATTGCGACCGGCACAGGGGCAGTGTGCGGAGTGCTAGGGGCGTACGTCAGCTACTTTCTCAATGGCTCCACCGGCGGGTGCATCGTGGTTCTGCAAACAGCAGTGTTTTTGATCGCTCTCGTCCTGGCTCCTAAACACGGTTTGTTAGCTGCCCGTCATCAGCGTCATCTTGCAGCTTCATCGTCATGAATTGGTACGAGCCTTTTCTCTACAGCTTTATGAACGAGGCGCTGCTGGTGGCAGCGCTCGTCGGGGCTGTTTGTGCGGTGTTATCCTGTTACTTGGTCCTCAAAGGTTGGTCGCTCATGGGGGATGCCATCTCTCATGCCGTGCTACCGGGGGTGGTGGTCGCGTATTTAGTCGGGCTGCCGTTACCGGTGGGGGCATTTGCATCGGGCTTGCTTTGCGCCACCGCGACGGGTTGGATCAAAGCCCACAGCCGGATCAAGGAAGACACCGTCATGGGCATTGTTTTCACAGGGCTGTTTGCTTTGGGACTGGTGATGTTTTCCAAAGTCCAGTCAGAGCTGCATTTGAACCACATCTTGTTCGGCAATGTGCTCGGTATTGAGCGAGCGGACATGATCCAGACCCTCATCACTGCCGGAGTGACTTTGGTGATCCTGCTGCTACTGCGCCGGGATCTGCTGCTTTTTTGTTTTGATCCCACCCATGCCAACGCCATCGGCTTGAACACGCGGGTCATTTACTATGTTTTTTTATCGCTCCTGGCTGCCACCATTGTGGCCTCCATGCAGGCCGTGGGCATCATTCTCGTGGTGGCGATGCTAGTGACGCCTGGTTGCACAGCCCGGCTGCTGACAGATCGGTTTGACCGCATGTTAATGCTAGCGGCAGCCTCGTCCGTCCTGGCCAGTTGCCTGGGAGTTTACGTGAGTTTTTTCATCAATGGCTCCACGGGGGCCTGCATCGTGCTGGCGCAGGCCTTGTTTTTCACCGTCGCTTTCATTTTTGCGCCCAAGCATGGTTTAATCGCTGCCCGCAGAGGTGTTCAAAGGCCAGTTCAGTGACTTTTTAGGCCCTTAGAAGCTGAAAACGCGAAAACAATCACTTGCCAGATGGAATTCGGCGGTGCACTATATTGGCCCGTTTCAAAAGAACGGAATGACACTCCTGAGTAGCTCAGCGGTAGAGCGGGTGGCTGTTAACCACTAGGTCGTAGGTTCGAACCCTACCTCAGGAGCCACAAATCACATGGCAGTGTAGCTCAGCGGTAGAGCAGAGGACTCATAAGCCTTTGGTCGGCGGTTCAAATCCGCCCCCTGCCACTCCTTTTAACTTTAGGAGAGATGTCGCTCAGCTGATGGGTCGGGGCCATTTGCAAATAAAGCGAGATCAATTGGGCTAAAAGAGATTGCTCCTTGCCCTGTAGCTGCTTCATTGAACGCAGATGAAAGCCGCCTCGCGCATCTTGCTCGTTGCTGCCCTGATGATTTCCATCGGGCTGCATTGGGCTGTCATGCAGTCAGCGGCTTGGGTGGGTATGGCGGTCACTTATTCGGTGAAAACGGGTTCCGTCGTTCAGGGACTGAGCGATACGTTTGATGGTGAGCATGCCTGTCCTCTCTGCCACATGGTTAAAGAGGGGACCAAAGATCCTCAGCCCAACGATGACTCGGTTCCCACGAAGATGGTGAAGGAGTTGAAGCTGCATCTCGCCGTTGCCTCCATCCCGAAGTTTGTTTTTCAGAAGTTGCCGGGAATTGAATGGATCACGATATCCCAGACCGGCCATGCACGCCCTTTCACGCCTGAATCGCCACCGCCACGAAGCGGGGTTTTGGCCTAACTCACCCGCCTGAAGATGACATCATCTCCGTGATGATGCCACGCATCGCACAGTGATGAATGAGTGATTGGGGAGATTACTTTGGGGCTGCTCGATAGGCTGTGCCCTTTGTCTCTCACTCTCAGGCCATCCTTAAAGTTAGGCCGTTTTTTGGTCACTCCATTGTCTCTTTTCGCGCCCCTGGGCGTGCTCCTTTCCCGGAGAACAGAGCATGGTTTCCGCTAGTTTCCATGTTCCGGGAGGTCCCTGTCTGGCCGTTTCCAGGCAGGGGCCATCGGGTGGATCTAATCGCCCTTGAAAGTTTTCTTCAGAAGCTCTGAAAAGCGCGGTCAACCCCTGTTTTAGTGACGTAAACAATTCTCGAATTTTCTCTCCATTCATGAAACACGTGGCTCGCCTCCTCATCGTGGTCGCCCTGATGGTCTCCATCGGGCTACCTTGGGGCGCTTTGCAGTCAGTGGCTTGGATTGGTATGGCTTTGACATACTCGATAGAAAAGGGATCCGTGGTGGAGGGGCTGAGTGATACTTTTGATGGGGCGCATCCATGCCCGCTCTGCCAGGCAGTTTCGGCAGGGCAAAAGGAGGAAAAAAAACAGGAACAGGACAGTGGCAGCGCCCAGAAAAAGAAATTGGAGATGCTGTCTGTCTGCCAGATCCATTGGTGGCGACCCAAGCTGCCGACGATCAAATATCCCTGGTTAGACCAAGTGTGGAATGGGGTGGCTTCTGCGCCGCCTTTGCCACCTCCGAGGTTGGGGTAAGCAGTGCGCGGGACATGACTCCTGCATCCTGACTTTCACTCTTTGCCCAACTGACGCGGGGCATCTGCTTAGCCGGCAGGTGACCTTCAGGTGTCTAATTCAATCTTTTATTCCATGCTTTCATTCATTCGTTTCTCAATCATTGCGGTTTGTTCTCTCCTTTTATCTCCCTCCCCTGCACAAGATGCCACTGCTGGTCAGACGGTGTATATGCAGGTCTGTTTCGCTTGTCATCAGCCTACGGGTTTGGGGCTGCCAGGCATGTTTCCTCCCCTAGCTAATTCGGACTGGGTCACTGCGGCTAAGTCGGATCGCCTGATTCGCATTGTACTTCATGGCATCACGGGGCCTATCCAACTCAATGGCCAGCCTTTCAATTCACCTGCGCCTATCATGCCAGCACAGGGCACCTTGAGTGATGACCAGATCGCCAATGTACTGACCTACGTACGATCCAATTTTGGCAATAAAGCCGGTGCCGTCACCGCAGCCGAAGTGAAGGCCATCCGTGAGGCAGAGAAAGCCCGCACTACCATGTGGACCCAGGCTGAATTGGAAAAAATTTCTGTGAACTGAACCATGGCATCGCATCCATCTTCTTCGGGTCTGCCTAAATGGCTGACTCATGTATTGACCTATGGTTTTGGTTTTGGACTAGCCGGTTTCGTCTTGTTCTGGGTTGGTGCTTTTGTGATGGGGGTTTTTGAGCACTCTCGTCCTAAGCAGGCAGAACCCGTGCTTGAAAGTGCTGCTGTAGCGGAGAGCGCGCCTGTTCTTGGTGCAGATGCAGCCACTGCGGCACCTGCACCGGTTGTTCCTGTCTCCAATGCGGTTGCAGTAGCACCTCCGCTGTATCAGGAAGGACAAGTCATCTACACAACGATCTGTGGGGTGTGTCATCAGCCCACAGGGCTGGGGCTGCCCAACATGTTTCCGCCGTTGGTGGGATCAGATTGGGTGAAAGCTCCTTCGCCGGAGAGACTGATACGCATTTTGCTTCATGGTTTTCAGGGGCCAATTCATATCAATGGACAGCCTTTTTCAACTCCAGCGGCAGTGATGCCTCCTCAGGGAGCATTACCGGATGAGAAAATCGCTGCTGTGCTCACTTACATTCGCCACAGTTGGGGTAACGCTGCCTCTGCGGTAACAGCTGAACAGATTCAAGCCGTACGGCAGGCAGATAAGGACCGAGTGGGGATGTGGACTGAGGCTGAATTGCTCAAGGTTCCCGCAGAAGCCAGAAATCCATAGAGGCCATGTCTGTTCCTTACATTCGCTTGCATCTAGCTAACGGTCACAAGCCCTCGGGAGGTCGGGGGCGCTTGTCGGTCCTATGTTGTTTGTTGGTGGTGATGTTTATGAGCAGCTCCTTCGCGGTGTTAGCCCGACTAGCCCCGGCGCCGGAAAATAAACCTCCAACGGGTTCTTCATCTAGAAGTGAGTATCTGACACAAGGCGGTTTGATCTATCGTCGTAGTTGTCAGATGTGCCATGGGGAGGGTGGTCTTGGGAAGAGTGCATTAGGACCCGCGTTGCTGGAATCAATTTGGCTACGCACGTGTAGTGCAGAGCAAATCAGTGCGGTGTTGCTTTATGGGGTCATGGGACCGCTGCCGGGAACGCAAGCGAGGCACCCGATCATGCCGGGTTTTGGGAACTGGCTCAGTGATGCCGAAGTGGCGGATGTGGCGGCTTACACCGTCCAGATATGGGGGCGGCGTCATCTGCCTGTTTCTCCTCAGTTGGTGGCATCCATCCGTGCTGAGCACGGGAAAAGGCAAAAACCCTGGACTCTAGATGAACTCCAAAAGCGCTACCCTTCTGGCTCAACATGGCCATTGGCAGGCAATCTTTGAGGTGATGAAACAGCGCGCTACACATTCTGATCAACGCTCTTTCCGGGGGCTTATACTTGGGGGTATCCTCCTCGCGATGGGTCTTTGCGTGGGAGCAAATGCGTTGTTTGAGCAGTCTTTACCTCTGAAGTCTCTTCCTGTACTCACCAAGGTCCAAGCAGATTTGGTCGCGACCGAGAGAACTGGACGCTCCGTGAAGTTTTCCGATCTTAAAGGAAAAGTGGTGGTGTGTGCCTATCTCTACACAGTCTGTCCCCATGGCTGTGCAGCGATCACGGCACAGATGCAGCTTTTGTTGAAGAGGTTTGGTGAGCGTGCAGACTTTCATTTGCTATCTGTCGCCATCCATCCGGATCGAGATACACCTGCGCTTTTGACAAACTACGCTGAGGCAGTGGGGGCCAAGCCTGATTCACCCTGGTGGTTCGTGACCGGCGAGCAAAAAAGCCTCTGGAATTTTATGACTCAAGAGCTCCACCTGGAGCCCGCCAAGGCTATTCCAGAGGATGAGCGGGTAAATCCATTGGACCACTATGAGCATGATTTGCGCATGGTACTAATCGACCGCCAAGGACAAGTGCGTCGGTATTACTCGGTCTACCATCCTCAGCCGGAGATCGCCGCGCTGATGTGCGAAAACCTTCCTCAAGATGTGCAGCGGCTGCTTGATCACCCGGAGCTATAATCCTATGAAATATCTGCTTTTATCTACCCTTTGGTTAGCTGGCCCATGTTTAGCGGCAGAGCCGAGCTTTGTTTATCAAGGCGAGGTGGCGGGTCTATTCTGCAGTGCGTGCTCCGCGCATGTGAAGTCATCACTGATGACGATCAAAGGCGTGAAGGAGGTGAAGATCAAAATGGCACCTGAAGGGCAGTTGCCGAAGCTCACTCTCATTGCCACAACAGATCAACTCACGCGTGAGGATGCGGTGAGGGCCTTGGGGGACAAGGCTAAAAGCTTCGATGTCCGCACGCTGAATCTGGTCAGCCCAACCAAGATGCCCCCTGTCCGCCCATGAAATTTCCTTTCCTTCGCTCTCTCCTTTCTCTGGCTTTCTGTGTGTGGATGCCGGCGTTTACCCAGGCGGCTTTTGAGCATGCTGAGGCACGCCATACGCATCCGATCTGTCTGACGCCTGACGGCACGCGGCTGCTGGCGGTGGATTCTATCAATGCTCGGTTGAGTGTTTTTGATGTGACGGGCGCCGGTGTGCCTGTGCGTGTGGCGGAGATTCCCACGGGGTTGGAGCCCGTTTCGGTGCGGGCACGCACGAATGATGAAGTGTGGGTGGTCAATGAATTGAGTGACAGCGTCTCCGTCATCTCGCTGACTCAGGGGGCGGTGCTGGCGACTCTGAGCGCGGCGGATGAACCTGCGGATGTGGTCTTCGCTCAAGGTAAGGCCTTCGTCACCTGCGCCCGAAACAACAGCATGCGCATCTTTGATGTGACCACGCGTCAACTGGTGGCGACGGTTCCTTTGGAGGGGCTGTATCCGCGGGCACTGACCACGAGTGCGGACGGCAGCAAAGTGTATGCTGCTTTTTTAGATTCGGGCAATGGCACAACCATCTTGCCTAAAGGTGCGGCTCCGGCCCAGCCTGTCCCTCAAAACCCGAATCTTCCGGCACCGCCACAGACGGCTCTGATCGTTCCCGCAAATGATCCTCGTGTCAGTCATTTCACTCTGGACCATGATGTGGTGGAGATTGATGCGGTGACTCACAGCATCCTTGGTTATGCTTCGGGTGTAGGCACGACGCTGTTTGATCTGGCTTTTCGCCCAGGGTCTGGAGATCTCTGGGTGGGCAATACGGAGGCCCTGAATTTGGTGCGATTTGAGCCCAATCTCCGAGGTCATTTCGCCGAGAATCGGGTGACCCGTATTGCTGCAGGAACGGGCGTGGTGATGGCTTTTGATCTCAATCCAGGCATTGACTACCAGACGCTGCCCAATGCTGCCGCGCAGGCGACGGCTTTGGCTCAACCAGCGGCGTTGGTTTTTAGCGGCGATGGCAGCGTTTTGTGGATCGCGGCCTTTGCCTCGGATCGCATTGCCAAAGTGAATGCGGAAGATGCATCCGTGCAGTCACGGGTGGATTTGCGTATCGGTGCAGACACTTCCTCCGCAGCAATGCGAGGGCCCCGCGGTCTGGCCTTGGATGAAGCCGGCCAGAGATTGTTTGTTCTGAATAAACTCTCGCACACCATTAGCGTGGTTTCGACGGCGACTCTCGCCGTGGTGAATGAGCTGCCCATCGCTGCATTCAACCCGATGCCCGCCGCCGTCAAAGCAGGGCAGGGATACTTGTTTGATGCGCGTTTGTCTGGCAATGGGACGGTGTCCTGTGGCACCTGCCATTTTGATGCGGATCGAGATGGACTGGCGTGGGATCTGGGAGATCCGGGTGGGCAGATGATGACGGTGCTAGGGGCGAATCTTTCCGTGCATGACAATGCACCGCGTCCGCGCGTGATGCACCCGATGAAAGGGCCGATGACGACCCAGACCCTCCGTGGCATGCAGGGAGGAGCCCCTTTCCACTGGCGGGGTGACCGGGCGACCATTGCCGCATTCAATCCGACTTTCGATCTCTTGATGGGAGGGCAGCAGATTGATGAAGAAGACATGGCGGACCTAACTAAGTATTTAGAAAGCATCGTCAATCACCCCAATCCGAATCGCAATAACGACCGCAGTTTGCCGACTGCCTTTGGCAACGGCAATCCGGTGATGGGTCGCGATTTGTACAACAATCACACGAAGTCGCACTGTGCCGTTTGCCATCTTCTCCCAAAAGGAACCGACAATAACATTGACCTACCCCAGGAAGTGGGCGCGAGCCAACCTCTGAAGACGCCGCCACTGCGCACGCTGTATCAGCGCATGTTTTATAATCCCCGAGCAGGCGCGGAATCCCTGAGTGGCTTCGGCATGCTGCATGATGGCAGTGGCTTTGTCCTTCCCATCGTGCACCCCTACGTTTTGGACAATCTGGATTTGGCTGAGCTGAGGCACGTCACGGCATTTTTGCAGTGCTTTGATACCGGGGTGGCACCTGCGGTGGGCATGAGCACGACGGTGAACGTTTCGAATCGGAACCAAACCAGCGTCACAACGGTGTTGAATCTGCTCGAAGCTCGCGCTGCGGTGGATCCTGCGGACTGTGACCTGATCGTACGCGGTAAAGTGGGGGGGCTGGAAAAAGTTTACCAGTTCAGTCCAGGGCCTAAAACCTACCGCAGTGAAAAGGCGAGCGAAGGCAGCCTAACCAGAAGTGCGCTACTGTCCTTGCTGGAGGGCAGTGATTCAGTTTCCTTTTTGGGGACATTGCCAGGAGCGGGCCCACGCCTGAGTGTGGATGAAGATGAAGACGGTTTCCTCAATGGTGATGACCCCAATCCTGGTCTGAAGGATGGTTTACCAACGATCACCCAAGAGCCTGTGGACCGTGCGGTTCCTCCTGGCGCAAATGTGAGCCTGACTGTCCAGGCTGAAGGGCTGGGACTTAACTACCAGTGGTATAAGGGCACGCAGCCAATCCCCACGGGGAAAGAAGCGACGCTCACCCTCACTGCGGTGACGACGGCTGATGCTGGCAACTACAGCGTCCAGGTGCAGAATGCCTCCGGTAACCGTACCAGTCGGGTGGTGAAGCTGGAGGTCTATCCAGCCCCATTGATCACAGCACACCCGCTGTCTATCACGGTGAAAGAGGGACAAAGCGCCACGTTCACCGTCACAGCAACCGGCAGTGGACTGACTTACCAATGGCATCGTGGCACTGCCCCTGTGGGTGGTGCAACCACACGTACTTTAGTTCTGAATGGAGTGAGTGCAGCGGACATTGGCACTTACAATGTGGTCGTCAGTAATGGTGCGGGCAGCGATACCAGCGAGGAAGCCACTTTGAGTGTGCAGTTAAAACCCGTGATGAATCCTTTGGATCTTGCATCGGCCATCATTGGACAAGACTATTTTGAAACAGTGAGTGCTACTCAGCAGCCCACTCGTTTTACCATCACTGGATTGCCGCCTGGTCTGAAATACGATGCTAGTACTGGGGTCATCAGCGGACGCCCCACGGTGAGCAAAAGATACCTCGTTAAGGCCACGGCAACGAATGCTGCTGGCACGGGGCCACAGGTTTCGCAGGAGCTGACGGTGGAGCCTTTCCCAGCTCAGTTAATCGGCACCTATGACGGTATTTTGCCACGAAACTTGGGGATGAACGGCCTTTTGGGAGGTCGGCTAAAACTCACCGTTGCCAAAACAGGTGCTTATTCAGGTTCGCTGAGCTTGGGCCTGGTGACATATGCCTTGAAGGGAGCTTTGAAGGTGCTGCCGGATGAAGATCCCACCCACGAATTGTTCGTGAAGCGCAAAGGGAAATCCGACCTTAAAGTCACACTCAGTCTGGGTCGTGAAAGCCGCATGGTGACGGGAGAGGTCGAGGAGGAGGGAACTACCTTACCTTTAGCTGCACGTCTGCCGGACGTAGAACTCAGCCGTTACACGGGCAATTACACCCTGGCATTGAATCTGAGCGAGGGGGATCAGGGGCAGCCGCACATTCCCCAAGGTCATAGCCACGGGGCCTTTAAGGTTTCCACAAAGGGGGCGGCCTCGGGGGTGATTTTCCTGGCCGATGGCACAAAGATGACCTTCGCGGCGCCTATCGCTGAGGGAGGACATCTACCCTTCCACAGCCTTCTCTATGCCAAGACAGGTTCCGCACAGGGACTTTTAAAATTGGGTGCCGATGTCATGCACAGGCTCGCAGTGGGCAGTGAGGTGTCTTGGTTTAAACAAACTCAGGCGCGTTTTTCACGGCTGTATCCGCAGACTTTTGGTCCATTGAATCTAGGCGTCATCGGCGGGATTTACACCATCCCCTCCACCACTCAGATTGCGATGAATCTGGAAGCGGGCGCGGGCAATGCACGCCTCGTTTTTGCCCGAGGCGGAGCACCAGATGCTGCGACGCGGCTGAACCTGGAGGCCCTGGAGATCCAGCCAGGCAGTCCAGCTAAGTTGGTGTTCCCAGCGAGTAACCCAGGTCTGGTTAAACTCACCGTGACACCCGGAAAGGGAACCGCCTTCACAGCAGGAGGAACGGGCGTGTTCAAAGGAAGCTTCAGTCTTTCGGATGTGGATACTAGCCTGCCGTCTAACAAGCTATTGAAACGCGCAGCTACCTTCAGTGGCAGTTTTGTGGACGATGGCACTTCGGTCAAAGGCTATGGCTTTTTCATCCTGGCCCAGATGCCAACGGCAGAGCCGAAGACCACCGCCACCACCAGCCCCCAACTTTCCGGAAGCGTCCTTCTTGAGGCTGCTTCCCCATGATTCACTAGCGGAAAATAAACACGTAACCCAGACCTCACTGAGATCCATAGACCCTAGAGTCCTCATAACTCACATGAAAAATAAACGCTATTTCTTTAACCAGCTCTTGTCGGGCGCGGCGCTCCTCGTGGGCACCGTGACCGCGTCAGCGCACATCGGTTATTCCGGCCGCGACTTCGGCACGGTGTTGCCGAATGCGGCCCCTATCACGATTTCAGATCAAGCCGTGACCAGCAATTTTGGTTGGGCAGATGGGACGGATGCCGACTTTGGTGACAGTCATAAGCTGCGCGCCTTTCGCTTCAATCTTTCGGCTCCAGGCTATGTTACTATCACCTTCAGCGGCTCTACTAATGGTGGCACCAAGGATGGCAGCATCAAACCTGGCTTCTCAGTCTTCCAGGGCCTAGCTCACCTTGCCCCCATCACCAATGCGCCCGGCAGTGCAGACCATGATGGCTCTGCCATCAGCCAGGCTTATCTCGCGACTCTCGGTGGAGTGGCGAAGGAGGGGGTGTTCCAGTCTCTGGCAGACTGGCGGGTTGGCGGCGACAACCAGACGGGACCTGTTTTTAACTTCGATGCAGCGGATGGTCTGAGCACGTTTGTGTTTAAAGGCTATGCCGTGGATGGTGATTCCAGCCTGTTCGGGGATGTTCCTGGAGTGGTCGGAGATGGCAATGCTGATGGCACCGTTACCAAGTCGTTTTTCCTGCCTGCGGGTGATTTCTCCATCTTTGTGGGCGGCGCCCATTACGCGGGCCAGTCGCCAACACCGGATGCGACTTCCTACGGGCTTGTCGGGACCATTTCGGTCTCGAGCTCTTATGTCGCTGGAGATCCAGCAGCAGGAGGCATCGGCTATCAGCACCAGATCGACCTCGGGTCGAAAAGCTCCGTGAGTTTCAATGGTCACGTGGGTGCGTGGAGTTGGGAAGACAACGCCCTCTTTGATGCCGAGGCTGGAGAGCCACCCGTGGGCTGGACACATACCTCCAACTGGGCTGCCGTTCGTCTGCAAAAAGACACGATCTTGACCGTCACCATGACGAGGGATGCTAACGTGCCTTGGCCAAGCTCAGAGTTGCCTTATCGCCGTGCAGATACGGCATCCATGTTTCCTTCTCTCACGCTTTATCGCGGCTGGGATAACGATGGTGGCGATCACCACAGCTACAACAACCGGGGGAATATTGATTGGGCAGAAGACCTCCAGTATGCCGATCATGTGGATAACTCCACGGAAGAAACCATCACCCGTACTTGGTTCTTGCCAGCCGGGGATTATACCTTCGCGCTCGGCAGCAACGCACCTGCAACGAATACGAATCGGCAGGGTTACAGCATCACTTTTAGTTCGCAGCCTTCTGGCGCTGTAGACCCGGTGCCGAATACTTATCCAGAGCCGGATTACATCGGCACAGGTGGGGTGGGTTATGCGCACACCATCCTCGCAGGCAAAAATGAAAGCGGGAGCGTTTCCGGCCTCGTCGGCGCATGGAGTTGGGAAGACAATGCTTTGTTTGGCAATGACGGTCAGGGCACGGAGCCCGTCGGCTGGACGCACACCTCCAACTGGATAGCGCTTCGTCTTGAAACCCAGACTGTGTTCACCATCACGGTTGAGCGTGATGCCACAGTGCCAGATCCGACCACCGAAGAACCTGAGCGGCTGGCGGATACCAGCTCCCTGTTCCCTAGCTTCACGCTTTACAAAGGCTGGGATAACGATGGCTCTGACAATCACACCTATAACAATCGGGGTAATGTCGCTTGGGCAGAGGACATCACTTATCACGACCATTTTGACAACAGCACGGAGACAACGATCACCCGCAGTTATTTGCTGCCCGCTGGTGAATACAGCATTGTTATCGGTAGCAATGCCCCGGCGACGAATCCAAACAACCAGGGTTACAAAGTGAGCTACAGCACGAGTTCACAAGCCAAGATTGATCCTGTGGTAGGAGATGAAGGCATCGGTTACACCTTTACGGTCCTTGCTGGGGCAGGTGAAACAGGCAGCTTTAGCAGCCATGTCGGGGCCTGGAGCTGGGAAGACAATGCGCTCTTTTCTCCCGGTCAGCCACCAGTGGGCTGGACGCACACCAGCAACTGGCTGGCTCTGAAACTGGAAGAGGACGTGTATTTCTCCCTGACCGTAGAGCGCGATGCGACGGTGCCATGGCCAAGCCTAGCGGCCCCTGACCGTAAGGCGGATACGAGCAGCATGTTCCCCAGCCTCACGCTTTATCGTGGCTGGGACAACGATGGCGCAGACCTGCATACCTACAATAATCGCGGCAATGTGCTTTGGGCAGAGGATATCCGTTATGTGGATCATGTAGATAACTCCACCGCTGACAAAATCACTCGCACGTGGCGTCTGCCAGCGGGAGAGTACAGCCTCGCGCTGGGCAGCAATGCCCCGGCTAACAATGCCCTGCGCCAAGGTTACAAAGCCACTTACAAAACCACCTCAGCCGCTAACATCCTCGCGGGCGATCCTGCCGAAGGTGGTATCGGCTACGCGCATGTCATCAGCGTGGGTCGTGGGGACAGTGGCAGTTTCTCCAATCATGTGGGGGCCTGGAGTTGGGAAGACAATGCGCTTTTTAACGAAGCGAATGGAGACGCACCTGTGGGCTGGACGCATACTTCACGCTGGGTAGCCGTGCATGTGAAGGATAACCTGACCCTGAACCTCACGGTGAGCCGTGATGCCAACGTCGCCTGGCCGAGCACGCAAGAGCCGAACCGTCTGGCAGATACGAGCAGCATGTTCCCCAGCTTTACCCTCTGGCGCGGCTGGGACAATGACGGCACCGATAGTCATACCTACAACAACCGTGGCAACGTCGCTTGGGCTGAAGACATCACTTACTTCGATCATTATGACAATTCCACGGCAGGAACGATCACTCGGTCCTACACCCTGACACCTGGCTACTACACCATCGCCGTGGGTAGCAATGCTCCTGCAAATAACAGTCTGCGCCAAGGTTTTAACTTTGCATGGACGACAGGTATCCCCGCTGTGATCGCACCTGTGATTACCCAGCAGCCGAAGTCGGTAGAATTGGTCGCTGGTAAAACAACCACGCTGAGTGTCAAAGCCATCGGTCCCAATCTTTCCTACCAGTGGAAACGCAACGGCAAGCCCGTCGAAGACGGTGCCGCAACTACGCTCGTGATTGAGGAAACGGCCTTGAGCGATGCTGGCAATTACACAGTGGAAGTACGCAATGCTGCGGGCTGGGTCCACAGTGTTCCTGCAACCGTCGCGGTCATTGCTGCGCCTGTGGTGAATGATTTTGATATTCCTGATCTCATCATCGGCCAGCCTTTCCAGCTCACACTCGGGGCTACGAATAACCCCGTTTCCCTGACGGTGAAAGGGCTGCCGCGCGGACTGAGCTTTGATAACAAGAGTCGCACCATCAGTGGCCGCCCACAGGTGGTTGCCACATCCGTGACCGTTGAGGTCGTGGCTGCCAACAGGGCAGGTAAGAGTGAACCCGTGACAGATACCTTTGCCATCACGGCATTGCCGACGGGCATCCATGGCAGCTTCACAGGTCCATTGGGCCGTGATGCGTCCATCAATGGCCTCCTCGGTGGAGCCGTCAAATTTCAGGTCACTGCGACGGGGGGCTTGACGGGAACAATCACTCTGGGGAGCAAGGCACACAAGGTCGCTGCCCTGCTGGATACTTCGCTTGCTGCGCCTGCAACGAGTCTTAACCTGCCACGTCCAGGCCAAGCGGCGCTTCAGGTTTCCCTGCGAGTAGATTCGGCTGCTAAGGCTGTCTATGGCGAGGTCACAGACGGTAGCACAGTGCTGCCCTTCATTGCACGCCAGCCGCTCAGCCCAGCCGGTGCCTATGCAGGCGACTATACCCTGGCTCTGTTGCAGGATGAAACGAACCTGGATGATGTGTCCTTGCCACAAGGGTCCAGCATCGGAGCCTTCAAGCTCGCCCCAACAGGAGCCGCCACAGGGGTGGTCGTCTTGGCAGATAACACCAAGTTGACCTTTGGTGGGCCGCTGGAGCAGCATGGTCATTTGACGGTCTTCGGCGTGCTTTACAAAGGCATGGGTTCCCTCCTGGGGGCCTTCAGCATCGAAGCTCCTGTGACTGTGGGTGAAAACAGCGCGACCTCGGGAAATCTGGCCATGTCAGAGTTCTCATGGTTCAAAGGTGCGGTGGCCAAAGACCGAGCCTATGCCCAGGGTTTTGGCCCGCTTGAGCTGGAAGTCGTTGGTCGTAAGTACATCACACCTGCAAGCGATGAGTTAGCCCTGGGTGCCCAGGCAGGACCGGGCAATGCCAAGATCAGCTTCACAGATGGCGGCGCTCCAGACCCAACCACGAGGCTGGATCTGGACACCCTCGAGATAGGTCTGAAAACGACCAAGATCACCGAACCCAACCCAGCTAAAATCAAGCTCACCGTCGTCGCGGGTGCACCTGGTAAATTTGTACCAGGAACCAGTGGTTCTTTCAAAGGGACCTTGGAGTTGACAGATACGGACACCACCGTCACGCCCAACAAGCCGCTGAAACGCCCAGTCAGTTTCCAGGGCATGATTGTTGACGATGGTGAAAGCTTAAAAGGCTACGGATTCTTCCTGCTGCCCCAGATGCCTACTCTCAGTCCGCTCACCACGGTCAAGACATCGCCCATTCTCTCGGGCGGCGTTTGGTTGGAAGCTGTGCAAAACATTGAATAATACCTAACTAACTGTGGAAATGACGAAGGAACCATCCATGAAGAACATCTGTGTAGAAGTCTGCATGGACCCCAAATTTCTAAGGCTCAGCCTTGGATTCAGGGCCTTCGTCATTTCCTCTCTTTTTGCTCTTACATGTCTGGTTCCTGGGAATGTCCTAGGCCATCATGGACGGGACTTTATCCTTGTACAGGACAGTGCCATTCCCGCTCCATTGAGTGGGGTCGCCATTGCAGGCTATGAATGGCAGCGGGATGGAGACACGGATTCTTTCTCCACGGAGCCAGGTTTTTTCATCGGCCTTGCCTCATCACTCGCCTTTGGATTATCGGCGGGTTTTTCAGATGAAAGTGGTGACTGGAATTACACCGGCATCACACCTCAGTTTGTTATTTCTCTGATACCTCCCACCGGGCCCACAAACTTTAGGGCCGGACTATGGGCGGGATATGAATTTGCTGAACGGCCCGACGATTCCCACACAGGCAGTGTGGGTGCGCATTCTCATTCACCTGGTTCCGGCCCCGATGCCGGCGGCCCTGTGGCCCCGCATAGTCATGGGGGCGGAGGGCATGACCATGGGTCCCATGGTGGCATTCATCGGCATGGGGAGAGTGGTTTTTACTCCCGCCTCATTTTAGAAAGTGACATCACAGAACGCACACGTGCTGTGGTGAACCTCGTCAGTTTTGTTTCCGGTCAGGGGGGCGGCCCTGGGTTTGGCTATGCAGCGGGATTGAGATGTGAGATCCATCATGATCTTTCTCTAGGGGTGGAAGCCATCGGAGACTTTCGCAGTTACGGCAGCTCCCATGAGATTTTGCTGACCACCATGGTGGGCCTGCCAAAGCATTTGTCTCTTCGTTTAGGCGTGGGTGGGGGCCTGACTCGGGCCAGTCCTGACTTCACGCTGCATACCAGTTTCTTGTGGAGATTTTAGCGGGGTCGAAGGTGAGTGTGACGGGAAAGTTTGTGTGATTAGGCGGCTTTAGCGGTAGCTTACCAAACTGGATTAACATGAAGTGTGAAAAATTCGTCACGTTCCAGAACGTCGATTTTGTCACGCTAATCACGTCGCTAAAGGTTAGCAGGGTGCTTTTTATGGAGGCTCGTTACTATGAGCTCCCCCCGAATTTCGATCGCCGCTAACAATCCTGTGCGGCTGGCCTGCTGGCTGGCTTTGTTAGCCCTCGTGGCCCTGTTGCCAGTGTCTCTCCGGGCACAAATGGAGTTGCCGCCGCCTTCCACTCAGTTTGGCACCTTGATTGTTCGCCAGAATGATAACCTGAATACTTCGACATCCATCACGATGTTTCGTGGGCCAGGTGGCACCCTGCGTTGGGAGCCCGTGCCTTTCGCTTCCAGCCGGGCTGATTTTGGGATCAGCTTTCTCAATGAGAATGACTTTACCTCGGGTGCATTGATTTCTTCCGTGGCGGAAAATGGTCGTAACAACAATGCCTTTGGTGATACCATCGGGCAGTTTTATGCGACGACTTCGGTGGCCACGGCCGGTGGCGTGGACCCGCCCGTCGCTTACTTTTTTGCCACTGCCAGAGCAGCACAGGGCTCTGAGGTGAATGTGAACTTGTCGTTTGGTTATTTCCCGTATGATCTTTGGTTAGGCGGCACGGGCTGGATTTCAGATCGTGGCAATGGCTTGCCTTTAGATCGTTTTAACGGCAGTCCCTCGTTGGCTTTAGGCTCGAACCTGATTGATATCGGATCCGGGGTGACGTTGCTTGATCTCCGTTCAGCCGACCCCACAGCCACTCCCGCCAATGGGGTATTGCTGGTGAACCATGCGAAGAATGAGGACAATTATGCGGCTTCAGCGGCACAAGCGGATGGCACATGGCGCATCGGTGTGCGTGACAATGGCTCCAACGGCACAGGCACAGAGCAGGATCCAGTGACCTTCGTTTATTTCCCTGTGAGCAAGGTGGGAACGGAAAGATTGCAGGCTCTGGGCCGCGTGAACAGCGATGCAACGACGGATGTGGCAGGCGGTGATTTCAGTGTTACGAAGGGACCGACGGGTCAATGGTTTTTGAAGATCCCAGGGGGCAGTCCAGATACGGGGACTCTGATCATCAGCGCCGAAGGTGGTGCAACGAACAACTCGGATAACATCGTCTCCTTCCAGTGGGATCCAGTCAATGCTCGATGGATCATTGAAAGCCGCGATATCGTCAGTGCCACCGCACTGCCAGTGCTGGAGAACGGCGCAACGGCGGGGGAAGACATGTTTAGCTTTGTCTTTTTCTCCGCCCCGATTCTGCCTGATATCCTTGTCACTTCGCCGACGGAGGGACAGATTTTCACCAGCCCGGCGTCCTTCACGGTGACTGCTGATGCCTCTGACTTTAACGGCAATGTGGCTCAGGTGGAGTTCTTCCGAAATGGAGCTTTCATTGGCATTGATACCACAGAACCTTACACGATTGAAGAGACCGGCCTGGATGGTGGACGCTACATTTACGTGGCACGTGCGACGGACAATGATGGATTGGCCCCGACCAGTACGCCTGTGACAGCGGTAGTGCGCACAGATCCGCTGAACCCACCCCTTCAGACCGCTCTGTTTTTTGATGGTCTGGTGGAGCATGTCGCCACGAATCCTTCCCCGCAGTTGGGGGTCGGTGGCCCTCCGACCAAAGGGATGACTCTTGAGGCCTGGTTCCGTAAAGAGGGCCTCGGGGCTACGGCGGGCTCAGGCTCGGGTGGCATCACAGTGCAGCCCCTGTTTGCCAAAGGTCGAGGTGAATCCGACAACAATAATACGGATACCAACTATTTGGTAGGCGTGACTCAAGATGGCTTTTTGGCGGCAGACTTTGAGGCTTTCCCCACATCAGGTGTGGTCGCTGGGGGCGCAAATTTCCCCATCTTCGGCACGCATGAACCTATCCAGGACGGACGCTGGTACCATGCCGCAGTGACTTACGATGGTGAGAAAGGCGAATGGAAACTCTTCCTGGATGGTGTGCAGGTGGCTGCCCGGACCACACTTCCGGGCGTGATGCCTCGTTACGACAGCAATCATCGGTTTGCGATAGGTGCGGCACTTAACACCGCAGGGCAGCGTGCAGGGTCGTTCTTCGGGGCGATCGATGAAGTCCGTGTTTGGGACTATGCCCGCAGTCCTGAAGACATCGCTGCGACCAAGGATTCTTCGGTCGTTTCAGCCGCAGGGCTAGTGGGCCGTTTTGGTCTGGACGAAGGCACAGGAGCCGCAGTCGCGAGCTCTGTGGATTCACTCACAGGTGAAGTCAGAGGTCCGGTGGATGGCGATGGTCTCCCAGTTGTGGGTTGGCAGCCGCTGTGGGTGCCAGGTGCACCGTTGACGAATCAGGCCCCCTCTCTGACTCTACACACACCGAAGGCTAACCAAGTATTCCGCAGTGCTACGCCTATTCTTATCTCCGCAACGGCTGGAGACTTGGATGGTTCTGTGGTGAAGGTGGAGTTTTTCGACGGGGAGACAGAGTTGCAGGAATTTGCCCCGACTTCAGGCTCTTATCAGTTCCTGTGGTCAGGTGGCACGCCTGGCGTGCACGTCATCCGTGCAGTGGCGACAGATGACAAAGGCTCTGTGGCTGCACAGATGGTGAACATCACGTTGGTGGCTCCATCTGAGCTTGTGCTGACGGAGTTGCATTCGAACCCCTCTGCCACCGCCCCGGCGGGTGTGGGCGATTATTGGGAGCTAACAAACTTTGGTTCTACTGCCAAGGTGTTGGATGGCTATACTTGGCATGATTCTGGACGTAACCGCGCTGCGGCCTTGGCCTGGGCTTTGCCAGAAGGTACCTCCCTCGCACCGGGTGAGTCCGTGGTCTTTACAGCAGCGGCTCCAGAGGTGTTCAGAGCTTGGTGGGGATTGCCCCCGACTGCACGCGTTCTACAGTCTGTGGGTTCTCCTGGTTTGGGCGTGAACGATGGTGTTGTTCTTTATGACAACACCGGTGCAGAAGTTTTTTACTTCAGCTATGCTGCAGGTGGATTCACCCGCTCCAATGGGTTGCCATCTCTGGGTGGGCATGCAGGGGCTTCCGCAGGGGGCTTGGCGACGGAGGCTCTTGTCTGGGATCCAAATTCAGGCCGTGGTTTGCCACGTTACATGGCCGCAAGTAATGGTGTGAATGGCAGCGTCGGTGCCTCCACTGGCACCGATGTCGGCTCCCCTGGTGGGTCTTTTGGCTCTGGCATAGATCCAGCGACTTTGCTGCTGTTGCAGGTGGCTCCAGCTTCTTTCAGCGAAGGTGCAGGTGCGGCTGCCGCTGTGGGCACTCTTCAGCGTTACGGGAATGCGGAAGCTGACTTGACGGTGCAGTTGGTCTCCGGAGATACCACGGAGGCTACGGTGCCCGTGTCTGTGGTCATCCCTGCGGGACAATCTTCCGTGACCTTCGATGTGGCAGCGGTGAATGATGCTCTGGCGGATGGTACGCAGCAGGTGCTCATGGCTGGCACTGCACCGGGAGTTTCATTGGCGACAACAATCGCCTCCATTCAGGATGACGGCGACATTGCACCTCCGACGCTCTTCATCACCGAGATTCACTCCAGCCCATCGGATGCTTTAGGCGCTGCGGATTACTGGGAGCTAACCAATTATGGAACGAGCGTTTTGGATCTCAGTGGTTTCACGTGGGATGATGAAAGCCGTTTGTATGTCGAGGGCCAGGCCTGGGCCTTCCCAAATGGCACCAGCATCGCTGCAGGTGAGTCTATCATCATCACCACGGCAGATCCGGCTGCCTTCCGCACCTGGTGGGGGCTAGAGCCGACCGTTCAGGTGATTCAAACCGTGGGTGCCCCTGGTCTTGGGCAGAATGATGGGATCGCTTTGTTTGATAATACCGGGCGCGAGTTGTTCTACTTCAGCTATGCCGCTCAGAGCTTCTTGCGGCCAGATGGTAGCGGGGCGCTGGGTGGTCACGCAGGCGTTTCTGGCGGTGGAGCGACGACGGATGCTCTGGTGTGGGATGTTCCTTCAGGCTTGCAGTCCCCTCGTTATGTAGCGGCAGAGGTGGGGCTCTATCAGGCCTTCCAGGCACCGGGCGCCACCGATATCGGCTCTCCAGGGCGTGGCGCTGCGACGGTGCCCGTTTCCTTCACGCTGCAAGTGCTGCATGTGGGGGATGCGCAAGCCGGGTTACTGGCACCGCAGACCGCACCGAATGTCGCCGCCTTGGTGGACGCCTTTGA